>NZ_JBEYVP010000018.1:0-219470 GCF_040644035.1 Streptomyces sp. NPDC047042
GTGTTCCTCCCCGGTCACCGCATCCGCGTGGACATCTCCAGCAGCAACTTCCCCCGCTACGACCGCAACACGAACACCGGCGGCGTCATCGCCCGGGAGGGCGAGGAGCAGATGGTCCCCGCGATCAACCACATCCACCACGGCCCGGACCACCCCAGCCGTCTGGTCCTGCCGATCATCGACCGCAAGGACCAGTCGTGAGCGCCGCCGACCGGGTCGCCGACCTGACCGGGACCTTCGCGGCTCCTTCCCTCGACGTGGCCGGGCTGCTGTGCGACCGGCATCCCTCCGACCGCGTCGCGTTCACCGTCGTCGCCGGCTCCGGCACGGCTTCGACATTGACCTACGGCGAGCTGGCCGCGAACTCGCACCGCTGCGCGCGGGCGTTGCGGGGGCTCGGGGTCGGTCCGGGCGACCGGGTGGCGACCCTGATGGGCAAGGGCACCGACCTGGTCACCGTCATCCTGGCGATCTGGCGGCTCGGCGCGGTCTACGTCCCGCTGTTCACCGCGTTCGCACCCCAGGCCATCGCCCTGCGCCTGGAGGGCGCGGGTGCGCATGTCGTGGTCGTCGACCCCGACCAGCGCCACAAACTCGACCCGGGCCCGGACATGCCCGACGACCCCCGGCGCCGCGTCGTCGTCACCGGGACGGCCGCGTCCGGCGAGGACACGTCGCTGACCGACCTCGTCGCCGCCGCATCACCGGAGCCTGTTCCGACCGTCATCACGAGCGGGGACGGCCCGCTGGTGCACATGTTCACCTCCGGCACCACCGGCAAGCCCAAGGGCGTCATCCACCCCGTCTCCTACATCGCGGGCTGGCAGATCTATTTGGAGTACGGTCTCGGCGTCACCCCGGACAGCAGCTACTGGTGTGCAGCCGACCCCGGCTGGGCCTACGGCCTGTACTCCGCGATCGTCGCTCCCCTGGCCGCCGGCATCCCCAGTCTGCTGCTGAGCGGCGGCTTCTCCGCCGAGACGACCTGGCGCACCCTCCTCGACCAGCGGGTCACCGACTTCGCCGCCGCCCCCACCGTGTACCGGGGACTGCGCTCCTCGTCGGTACCGGTACCGCAGGGGCTGCGCCTGGAACGGGCCTCAAGCGCGGGCGAACCCCTGACCCCCGAGGTCAACGAATGGGCCGGCACCGCGCTCGGCCTGGCCGTGCACGACCACTTCGGCCAGACCGAGGTCGGCATGCCCCTGGCCAACCACCACCACCCCGAACTCGCCCGTCCCCTCAAGACCGGATCGATGGGCCGGCCGGTGCCCGGCTGGAGCCTGACCGTCCTGGCCGACGACAAGGACGAGCCCGCCGGACCGGGCGTGCTCGGCCGGGTCGCGATCGACGTCGCCGGAAGCGCTCTGATGACGTTCCGCGACTACCAGATCGCCGGGCAGAGCGGCTCCAAGTTCACCCCGGACGGCCGCTGGTACCTCTTGGGCGACGCGGGACGGGTCGACGCGGACGGCGACTTCTTCTTCTCCTCCCGCGACGACGACGTCATCATCATGGCCGGCTACCGGATCGGCCCGTTCGAGATCGAGAGCGTCCTCGCCCAGCATCCCGCTGTCGCCGAGTGCACGGTCATCGGCGCACCCGACGAGGTCCGCGGCGAGGTCATCGAGGCGTACGTCGTCCTGCGCGACGGCGGTGACGGTGGTGCCGGGTCACCGGAACTGGCCGCAGAGCTCCAGCAGTTGGTCAAGACCCGCTACGCCGCGCACGCCTACCCGCGCTCGATCCACTTCATCGACGCCCTGCCGAAGACCCCCAGCGGCAAAACACAGCGCTACCTGCTGCGCGACCGCCGCCGCACCGAACTCGCCACCACCCCGGAGTCACGTTGACCGGCACGGAACCTCTCCTCACCGACCCTCCCCGCCCCGACCCCATCCACACCGAACCCATCCACACCGAGCCCCTCCCTACCGAACCTCCCCTCCCCGACCCTGCCGTGACCGAACCTCTCCTCGTCGAGCAACGCGGCCCCGTCCGATGGCTCCTGCTCAACCGCCCCGAGCGGCGCAACGCCCTCGACATCGCCCTCGTCGAAGCCCTGGACAAGCAGATCACCAGCGCCGAGGCCGACCCCGGCACAGCGGTCGTCGCGGTGGCGGGCGTGGGACCGAGCTTCTGCGCCGGCGGTGACTTCCACCAGTTCCTTCAGCTGCACGAGGCGGGCCACAACCCGGTCGGCTTCCTGACCGACGTGTCGGCGTGCTTCAGCCGTATCGCGGCCAGCCCGAAACCCTGGGTCGCCGTCCTGCACGGTCACGCCGTCGCCGGGGGCCTCGAACTCGCCCTGGCCTGCGATGTCGTGGTCGCCGCCGACAGCACGCTCATCGGCGACGGCCACCTCCAGCGGCGCCTGGTACCGGCCGGCGGGTCGAGCGTCCGACTGCCCGACGCGGTCGGCCTTGGCCTGTCCCGCTGGCTCCTGCTCACCGGCGAACTGCTGCCCGCGCCCGCTTTCGCCGACACCGGCTGGATCCACGCGATCGTGCCCGAGGCCGACCTCGAGGCCACCGCGACCCGCGTCTGCCGGCAACTGGCCGACCGCGGCAGCCCGGCCCAGCAACACCTCAAGTCGCTGCTGCACCGGATCGACGGCATGCCCCCCGAGCAGGCCCTGCGCGAGGAACTGGCCACCTTCGCCGACAACTGGTCGGCCAGTGCGGTGGCCGACGCCCTGCGGGACTTCCTCACTCCCCCCACCACGAAGGCGGACAAGCAGTGAATCGCTATCAGGGACGCGTCGTCGCCATCACCGGCGCCGCACAGGGCCTCGGCCTCGCCATGGCGACCCGGTTCGCCGCCGAGGGCGCCACCGTCGCCCTGGCCGACGTCAACGAACAGGCCCTCACCCAGGCCGCCGGGACCCTCACCGGCGCCCACGACGCGAAACACCGCACCGACGTGGTGGACGTGACCGACTCGGCCCGGGTCAACGCCTGGATCGACGGCGTCACCACCGACCTCGGCCGCCTCGACGTGCTGGTCAACAACGCCGGCATCATCCGCGACAACCGCGTCGAGGACATCACCGACGACGACTGGCACGCCGTCGTCGGCGTCAGCCTCACCGGCGGATTCCACTGCGCCCGCGCCGCGTTCGGCCCGATGAAACGGCAGGGCTACGGCCGTATCGTCAGCTTCTCCTCCATGTCCTGGCGCGGGAACTTCGGCCAGACCAACTACGTGGCCGCCAAGGCGGGCATCGTCGGCATGACCCGCACCCTCGCGCTCGAGGGCGCCCGCCACGGCATCACCGCCAACGCCATCGCCCCCGGCCTCATCGAAACCCCCATGCTCGCCTCGATGAACGGTCCCGCACGCGACAAGCTCACCGCGAAGGTCCCCATGCGCCACACCGGTCGCCCCGAGGACATCGCCGAAGCCGCGGCCTTCCTCGCCAGCGAGGCTGCCGGCTACATCACCGGCGTCGTCCTCGACGTGGACGGCGGCATCTCCATCGGCTCGTCGATCCGGTAAGACCGCCTGGTAGGGCCGCCCTGTAAGACCGCCTGATAAGACCGCCCGGTGAGGCCGCTTCGACGGTCAGGCGATGACGGTGGGCTCGCCGTCCGGAACTGTCACGGCCCAGGCCGCCATGGTGTCGAGGACGGCGCGCAGCCCCTCGCCGAGAGGGGTGAGCCGGTACTCGACCCGCGGCGGGATCTCCGCATAGGCGGTGCGGACGACGATGCCGTGCCTCTCGAACTGGCGCAGCCTGCTGGTCAGGGTGTGCGGGCTGATGCCCGGCAGCGCATCGCGCAACTCGGTGAAGCGGTGGGGTCCGCGCAGGAGTTCGCGCACGATGAGGGTGGCCCACGGCCCGTCGAGCAGGGTGATGAACCGGGCGACGCCGCACTCGGGCAGGCTGGATTCAGCGGACATTTTCTGATGCTAGCCCATTAGTGCAGTTGATGTAACCGGTGCAGTGCATGCACTAATGGCTCCATGACCTACATGATTCACGGCGCCACCGGCGCCCAGGGTGCCCCTGTCGTCGCCTCCCTCACCGCTGCGGGCAAGCCCGTGACCGCCCTGACCCGCGACGCGGGCGCTGTCGTGGACGGTGCCCGCGTACTGGCCGTCGACTACTCCTCCACCACGGACCTGACGGAGGCCTACCGTGGCGCCGAGGGGGTGTTCGTCCATCTGCCGGTGGCTCCGGAGGAGGACCGCCTGACCTTCGCGCGCAACGTCGTGGCCGCCGTCCGCGAGGCCCGGCCCGCCCGCGTGGTGTTCTCCACCAGCGGCGCCATCGTCCACCCCGACGGCGACGGCTCGGACGGGACCGCCACCTCGGTGCTCGCCGCCGGACTGGCGGACAGCGGTGTCTCCCACGCCGTGATCGAGCCCCGGTTCTACCTGGAGAACCTCCTCCTGCCACACGTGATCGCGGGCGTCCAGGAGGAGGGCGTACTGCGCTACTCGCTGCCCAGCGGCTTCCCCGCCTCGTGGGCCTCGCACCTGGACATCGCCGACGCCGCGACCGCGCTGTTCGAGCGCACGGACATCACCGGCGTGGTCTCCGTCGGCCAGTACCCGGGGGTAAGCGGAGAGCAACTGGCCGAGGCGTTCAGCACCCGGCTCGGGCGGACCGTGGTGTACGAGGCGGCCGACCCCCACGCCTTCTTCGCACCGCTCGCCCCCATACTCGGCGAGCAGGCCACGGCCGACATCGTGAACATGTACCGAGCCGTCGGCACACAGCCCGACCACTCGATCACCGCCGAGCGCTCCGCCCAGAAGCGCATAGGGGTGACACCGCGGACGACCGGCCAGTGGCTGGCCGGTATCGATCTCTGACCGCCCGCCGTTACCGGTGGCGACACCATGGGAGACTGCTGCGGTGACGGCCCCAACTGACTCGCGCGACCGACGCCCGCGCCGAACCCCACGCAAGCGGGTGGTCGACACCCGTCGCCGGGACGAACTCCTGCGTCAGGCCGAGGCGATCATCCTGGCCGACGGCTTCACCGGGGTGACCATGGACGAGCTCACCCAGCGACTGGGCTGCTCGAAGGCGACGCTGTACAGCCTGGCCTCCACGAAGGAACAGTTGGTACTGGCCGTCACGCGCGCCTTCTTCCGGGATGCGACTGCCGAGATCGAGCAGGCCGTCCAGGCCGAGCCCGACCCCCGGCAGCGCATCCGGGTCTACCTCACCGGCGTCGGCACGGCCATGCGCCGCCACTCCAATGCCTTCTACGACGACATGGTCGGCTACGAACCGACGGCACAGATCTACCGCAAGAACTCCGCCGCCGCCGCGCACCGGGTGCACCAGCTGATCGAGGAGGGCGTGCGGGCCGGCGTCTTCCGTGCCCTCAACGGGCAATTCGCCGCCCAGGTCGTGGCGGTCACCATCGACGCGGTCCAGTCCGGGGCCCTCCTGGAGAGCACCGGACTGACCGCAGGCGACGCCTTCTCCGAACTCGGCGACCTTCTGCTGGACGGGCTCAGCTCGGGCCAGACCGCGCCCTAGCCTCCCTCGCCCTACGGCTTGAGCACCGCCAGTACGTCGTCGATGGAAACGGTGGTGGGATCACTCATGTCGGCACCGTCGAAGGTCTGCCAGACATAGGACGCCGTCCCGTCCTCCCTCAGCGGATGCAGATCGGCCAGCTCCGGGTCGTCCCGGAAGCTGTTGAACGCCTCTTCGGAGTCCCATTCGACGACAAACAGCACCTGCCGTGGCGTGAGGTCACCGGCCACGTTGTCCCGGAAGCGGCCGAACGCCACCATGCGCCCACCGTATTGCGGGGCCACTTCGGGCAGCCGACTGAAATACGCGAGGTACTTCTCCACGTCGACCACGTCGAACATGTTCAGGGCGTAGAACTTCTTCTCCTGCGAGCTTGCACTCATGGCCGCCTCCACGACGAAAACCGATCGGTCTCCAACATCGTAAACCGATCGGTTTCCAACTCGCAAGTTCCTCACTCGGACGGTGTCGGCAGCACCACGCGGGAGATCGCGCCGGGGGCGTGGTGGACGGTGTGCGTGCACGGTCGCAGTTCGGTTCCGGTGCCGGGCGGCGTCGCGCCGGTGCCCTCGTTGCGTGTGTACCGGGGGTGGGAGCCGCCGGCTATGAGCAGGCGGATGCGGTGTCCGGCCTTGACCTGGTGTGCGCAGGCGTCCAGGCGTACGCGTACGGTCTGGACCTGGTCGAGGGGTGAGGTGGGGTCGAGGCGGAGGAGTCCTTCGGCGAAGTTGCGGGAGACGCCCTTGGGGTCGACGTCGCAGAGGCGTACGAAGACGTCGGCGTGCGGGTTGTTCCTGCTGTGGGCCAGATCGACGACCGGTGTTCCCATGATCTCCAGCGGGGTGGTCAGGGGGTCGGTGGTGAAGGTGAGGACGTCGGGGCGGTTCTCCAGTTTCGCGTTGTCCTTGCTTCCGCCGTCGAGGGTGAGCAGGGGGCCGCCGAGGGTGGGGGTGGGGTTCGCCGGGTCGTACACGTACGTGGAGGGCGTGCCGCTGGTCGGCTCGTCGGCCAGGAGCCTGCCGTCCGGTTGCAGGTAGCGCACGGTTTCACCGCCCACCGGCGGCCACTCGGCAAGGTGTCGCCAGGCACCCTGCCCGGTGACATACACCTCGACCGGCAGAGCGGCCCGAGCCTGCGCCGGCGCTTCCTCGGCGAGGTGCGTCTCCAGCCATGCGAGATTGCCGCGGAGCAGACGCCCCATGCCCTTCTGGCCCTGTTCTTGATGGGTCCCCGGGCCAACGGTGAGCGATACGTCGACCCCACGGGTACGCAGCGACTCGTACTGCTGCAGGGTCTGGTCGAGGAAAAGGTCCTGCCAGCAGGCGGTGAGCCGCACCGGGACGTTCGCCCGCTCAAGGGCGTCACCGAGCTTGAGCCGGTCCCATACGGCGTCGTCGCGCTCCGGAGTGGTCAGCCATTCCCGGAACCACGGCGCTCGGTGGCCGGTCGCCTCGTCGGCCGCGTCGGCCAGCGGGAGGGCGCCGAAGACCGGGGCCAGCCGCCGGTTGAGCGTCAGCATCCGGGCCATGGCCCGCAGTCCGGTGAATCGCTCCTGGTTGACCACCATCTCCGCGAAGGACAGGAAGTCACCCAGCCGGAACGCTCCGCTTCCGTGGGCGGCGTCGTGCATGTCGTGCGGGGCTACCGCGATCAGGGAGGTACGCAGTTCGGCGGGCGGGTCCATCAGCAGCGCCCACTGGGTCCAGCCCACATAGGAACCGCCGGAGGTCGCGAGCCGCCCGTCGAACCAAGGCTGGGTGCGCAGCCAGGCCACGGCGTCCTGGGCGTCGTCGGCCTCGTTCGCCATCGGGTAGAAGTCCCCGGTGGAGCCGAACGTGCCGCGGCAGCTCTGCAGTACGACGTGATACCCGTGGTCCGCGTAGACCCTCGCCTCCAGAGTGCCGGGAAACCCGCGCCCGTACGGTGTGCGCACGAGGACGGTGCCCTTGGGCCGGTCGGTGGCAGGCGCGTAGTGGTCCGTCATCAGGACGGCGCCGTCGCGGGCCGGAGCCGGCAGGTTCCGCTCGACCCGGTAGCCGTACCGCGTCCCCGGCAACCGCATCAGGCGGGTCAGGAACCGGTCGGCGGCGCGAGCGGCCGGGCTCGGGGGTGTCGGAGCTGTGGGTCGTGGAAGTGTCGTTGTCATGGCCTGGTTTTCCGGTCTTCGGTGGGCTGGTGCTGGCGAGAGGGGGCGGAGCCGGCCTTCACAGGCAAGCACGCAGCGCGTGGCTGAGCGCGTTGGCCCGGTCGTCGGGGAGACCGCCGGGCTGTGCGGTCTGGTAGGCGAAGGCGACCTCGGACTCCAGGTGTGCGAAGCCGAGGCAGCCGCCGAGGCCGTCGTGGCCGAAGCTGCCGGGGCCGACCATCGGCCGGTGGCCGGAGCTGGTCATGAAGCCGGTGCCCCAGCCGCTGTTCACGTCGGGGCCCACGAAGGGGCAGCCCTCGGAACGCGCGATGCGGGCATCGCGGACGACGTCCGGGCCCAGCAACCGGACGCCGTCGACCTCGCCGACCGTGGCCGCGTACAGCCGTGCCAGGCTGCGGGCGTTGGTCACGAGATTGCCCGCCGGCATCTCCACCGACAGCCACGGTTCTTCGTTGGCGGCCTGGATGATCCGGGCGGCGTCGATGACCCCGCCCAGGCTGATGGAGCGTTCGATCAGCGGTTCGGCGAAAGCGGCGGCCATCATCGCGGCGGCCTCGGGGTCGGTGCCGGGCAGCGGGTCCGCCAGGGGGTGGAGATCGGCGGACGCGGGGTCGGCGCCGTACGTCATCGTCAGGTTCAGGGGATCGGCCACGTGCTCGCTCAGCCACTGGCCGGGACGCAGTCCCGTGGCCCGGCGCAGCACCTCGCCGGCCAGCCAGCCGAAGGTGAGGGCGTGGTAGGCGTACGCCGTCCCGGGGGGCCAGGCCGGTGCCTGCCGGGCCAGCGCGTCCGCCACCGGCTGCCAGGCGCGCAGGTCCTCCCACGTCAGATCCTCCTCGGGCGCCGGCAGACCGGCCCGGTGCGCGAGGAGTTGCCGTACGGTCGTCGCCTCCTTGCCGTTCTCGGCGAACTCCGGCCAGTACTTCGCCACCGGGGCCTCGAGGTCGATCAGTCCGCGCTCGGCGGCCATCAGGAGACAGACGGTCGTCACGCCCTTGCTGACGGAGAACACGACGGTGCGGGCCTCGGGCGTCCAGGCGCCCCGGGCAGTCCGCCCGGCCCAGATGTCCACCACCGGCGCCCCCTGGGCGTACACCACACAGGAGGCGGCCGTGTCGCCGCGCTGCCGGAAGTTGTCGGCGAAGGCGTCCGCGACGGGCTCGAAGCCGTCGGCCACCTGGCCTTCCACCTGTACCGCTGTCATGTCAGGCACTCCCTCGTGCGGTGTTTTCCTGGATCTGGGTGATGATCCGAGGCCAGAGCGGGCGGGGAAGCTCATGGCCCATGGCGGGGTAGATGGTCAGCGTCGAGTCCGTGATCAGTTCGTGGATGGCCTTGGACCCTTCGGGGCCGATCAGGCGGTCGCCGTCGCCGTGCAGGAGCGTGGTGGGGACGGTGACCGCGTGCAGGCGAGGGGCGCGGTCGGGAGAGTTGTCGAGCGCCTCCATCTGGCGCAGGATGCCGTCGGGGTCGTAGTCCCGGTCGTACATCTGGCCGCCCAGCTCGCGCAGCCAGGCGGTGTCCTGGGCGTATCCGGGTGAGGCGCACACCGCTTCGTTGTCCAGGTACAGCGCGATCGCCTCGTCGCGGTCGCGGGCCCGGGGCCATTGCGTCCGCTCCTCGACCAGGTCGCGTCCGGCGATGAAGTCCGCGCTGGGCGCCGTGTAGATGAGGGCGAGGGTGAGCACGCGCGTGGGGTGGTTGAGGGCGAGCTCCTGGGCGACCATGCCGCCCATCGACTGGCCGACGACGTGCGCTGCGGGAATGTCGAGCGCGGTGAGGAGGCCCGCGGTGTCGTCGGCCATGTCGGCCAGGGTGTAGCCGCCCTGCTGGAACTTCTGCGACAGGCCGACGTCCCGGTTGTCGAAGCGCAGGACGTGGAAGCCCGCGTCGGCGAGTTGCCTGCAGAAATCGGCGCGCCAGCCCAGCATGTGGGCTCCGAGGCCCTGGATCAGCAGCAGCGGAGGGGCGCCGGGATCGCCGAAGGTGTCGTAGTTGAGCGATACCCCGGTGGGTGTGGTGATCGTGGTCATGGGGGGTCCTTGCGGTTATCGGATCGAGCGGATGCACATGGCCAGGGCACCGGCGACCAGGGCGGACGCGCCGCTGACGAGGAACAGCGAGCCATAGCCGCCGAGCCCGATGAGTGAGCCGGCGATGGCCGGAGCCGCGAGCTGGGGCAGGCCGGTGGCGACGTTGAGGATCGCGAAGTCCCGCCCCTCGCTCTCCTTGTCGGGCAGGACCAGCGACATGACGGCGAGGTCGACCGCGAAGTACGTGCCCAGTGAGGCGCCCGAGACCGCGGAGTACGCGAGCATCGCGCCCCAGCTGTGGCTGACGATCGGTATGACCTGGGACAGGCCCAGGCCGATGGCGCTGATCGCGATGAACAGCTTGCGCCGGTCGAGCTTGTCGGCGAGCCAGCCGCAGAGTGTCGCGACGGCGATCCAGGTGCCGAACGACACGGTCGACAGCGTGCTGACCGCGAGGGCGACGTTGCCGCCGGGGACGTTCTTGGCCCCGACATAGTCCTGCACGGCGAAGAAGAGGTAGCCGGAGACGGTGAAGTAGGCCAGGAACAGGCCGAACCGGCTGGCGAAGGCCAGGGCGAAGTCACGGTGGGCGAACGCGCGGAAGAACGCCCGGACAGCCGCGGTCGTGCTGCCCCGGTCCTTCTTCCGTTCCGTCACCAGGTGGAGCGAGGACGGCTCGCGCGCGCCTGCCACGAGTGCGAGCGTCGTCACGAGCAGCACCAGCGCGAGCACGGTGTACGCCCAGAGCTGGCTGACCCGGCTGGCCAGATTGACGCCGAGGAGGATGCCAATGGGTGTGCCGAGTCCGATGACCGCGGAGGCGATGCCGCGCCGGGCCACGGGCACCCGGTCGGGCAGGATCGCCGAGATCGCCCCGCCGTAGAAGTTCGCGGTGAACCAGAGGATCGGGACCAGGATGGCGAGGGCCGTCAGTCCGGTGCTCAGGCCCATGGCGACGGTCAGCAGCGCTGACACGCCGGCCATGGCCAGCAGCCAGGGGGTGCGTCTCCCGAACCGGGACCGCGTGCGGTCCGACAGCGCTCCGCCGGCGGGCAGGGCGATCATCGAGGCCACCGCGCCCAGCGTCGTCAGCAGCGCCAGTTCCCCGACCTTGTGGTCCGGCGCGAGCTGGGCGACCTGCGCGGGAAGCAGGATCACCCCGATGCCGTTGAAGAGGGCGTACATCGCGGTGGTCGCCGGGAAGACGAAGGTGAGCAGACGGGCCAGGCGGACCGGATCGGTGGGGGCGGAAACGCTGCCGGGTGTCGTATCGGTCGTAACGGGGATCGTGTCGTCCATGACAGATCTCTCTTCGTGTGCATCCACCCCGTGGGCGCTCGGGGAAGCGGTGATCGGCTGGGGTGGGCGGCTCGGGCAAAACGGGTGCGGGGCGTCCCCCGACGGGGCCACTGCGGGCTACCAGTGCGGCGACCTGACATCATCTAATACGTATTAGGTCGCTGATCGCCGTACCGTAGCCTGTGCGTGCAGGCGTGGCAAGAGTTCGGGAGGGACATTGCCGAGGGTCACCAGCAAGGACGTGGCACGAGAGGCCGGTGTCTCCCAGACCACCGTGAGTTTCGTACTGAACGGCAAGGACGAGCACGGCCTCTCCGCCGAGACCCGCCGCCGTGTGCTGGAGACGGCGAAGCGCCTCGGCTACGTACCGTCGGGCGCCGGCCGTGCGTTGCGCAAGGGCCGCACCAACGTCGTGTTCTGCGTGGTCCCGGACCTCCCCGTCGCCGAGGCCATGGAGCAGTTCAAACTGGCCCTCGGACGCTCGCTGGGCGAAGCCGGATACACCTGCGTCTACCTGCACCACGCCGGCACGACCACACCCCTGTCCGAGCTGTGGCAGCACGTCCAGCCGGCCGTGGTCGTCGCGTTCGGCAGCCTGCCGCCCACCGACGCACAGTCACTGCGGCAGGCCGAAATCCCCCTGATCGACGGCGTGTTCACCCCGGACGGCAGCGGACTGACCGGGCTGAACCAGGAAGACATCGGACGCCTGCAGATCGAGCACCTCGCGGGCCGCGGTCACCGGCACATCGGCTACGCCGCGCTCGACGACCCCAGAGAACGCCCCTTCTGCCTGCCCCGCCTGGAAGGAGCCACCCAGGCCTGCGCCGAACTGGGCCTGCCCGCACCGCATGTGGTCACCATGCGCTACTCGCGGGCCAGCGCCCGGGACGCCGTCGCGGAGTGGACACAGGCCGCCACCCCGGTCACAGCGGTCGCCGCCTTCAACGACCTGATCGCCCTCGCCGTCCTGGCGAGCTGCCGCACCCAGCACATCGACATCCCCGACGACCTGGCACTCATCGGCGTCGACGACCTCCCCGTCAGCTCGCTCGCCGTACCGGCCCTCACCACCATCGGGATGGACCTCACCACCGCGGCCCGTAACCTCACCGCCCGCGTCCTCGCGACGGTCGGCGCTCCGGCCCCGGCGACGCCGGACCGGCCGAGTGCGGGCGAGATCCTCGCCCTTGTCCAGCGGGAGACTACGTAGCCGCTCCTCGCCGAGGGCTCGTCGTCGGATGGGGGCGGTGGAAAACCGCGCACAACGCGAGCGATGGCCGAGCCGGGACATCCGGCTCGGCCATCGCAAACCCCCGTCGGCGTGCGGGAGTGCCGCGGAGGAAATCATCGACACCCGAGACTGCGTCGGAAGCGGGGTTGCGGTCGATCACATCCGGGGCGGACACCTCGTCCGCCCGTTCGCCCCCGTCCGCGTTGCCGGTGTCATCGCCGGCCGACCGTGTCGCTCTTACGTCCTTACGTCATGCCCTCTGTCCGCCTACAGCGTGCCCGTCCGGAAATCCGCGCTGCTCTTGAGGACCGCGGATTCCATGGTCCAGTTCTCCGACTGGACCCTTTCCCAGAGGCTTCCCTTGCCGGATTCCCTTCCGGCCTGGTCCTCCTGGCGGAACCATTCCTCGGCGCTGCGGATCCTGTTGGGGTGGATCTCGTCGAGCAGGGCATAGTCCCTGGTGATGATTCCGTGCTTCCACACGTTCCAGAACCCCGTGAAATTGTCGCGGAAGCTCATGGTGCTTTTGTCGTTGGGGTCGGCGTTGTATCCGGCCGGGTCATCGGCGATCCCCTTGAGGTCCGGGTGGTCCCAGTACGTTTCCAGATCCGTGTCGATGTACCGCGCCGGATGGCCGGTGACCTTCTCGAACGCCGCAGCCATATCGGCATAGGTCATGTGCTCGATGGCGACTTCCAGGTCCATGCCGTTGGCCCGCTCCGGATTGTCGAAGAGCCAGCGGACATAGAATCCGCAGTCCTCGAGAGCCACGTGCGGAACAGCTCCGTCGCCGAGCGGGACACGCCAGGTGACGACACCGTCCTCGACGCTGGGCGTCATGGGCGTCAGCGGTGAGATCACCATCTCGATGTAGGGCCCCGACGTGAAGACCGCCGCTCCCATCCGGTCCCTGTTCTTCTCGTTCTGGAACAGCACCCACTCGGCCATGCGGCCCTTGCCGTCATAGTGGCCGGTACGGAACCTGGAGTCGTAGCCCCCCTTCTTGAGGGCGTAGTCGAGGTTTCCGTAGACGAAGAACTTGACTCCCTCCTCGATCGCGAGCTCATAGCTGCGGAAGGCCCAGTAGGTCTCGGTCTTCTCACCGGTGTTGAATCCGTCGATATTGACAAACGCCCCGTCGCAGCTACGGAATCCTTCACGCAGTACGTCCTCGTCGGCGAACGAGCCTTCGACGAGTTCGACATTGCCGAGCGCGAGGAGAGCCTGGGCCCGGGGGGAGTTCACATTCCGGGTGAGTACACGCACGGAGTACTTCTTGTCGGCGACAAGAGCGCGGACGATGGGCATTCCTTGGGCCCCCGTACCGCCGATGACGAAGATGGTGGAGGTGGCGTGAGAAGACATCGTCGTTGACTCCAGAGGTCGTGTACGGACGCGGCCCCCCCATGAGGACGGGCGCGCTGGCATCGGATTCCCAGATCGATGGAAACCGTTCGGTTTTCAGTACCGTACACCGATCGGTTTCCGCGTGGCAAGTCGCCCGTCGCCGGGTCTTCAGGGCGGGGGGATGCTGCGGAGCCGCAGGCTCGTGAAGTCGCGTCGCGCGAGCGGAAGCGGGACGCGACGGACCGGATGACGGGTTGGCCCCAAGGCCGACCTCGGCATGGTGACCGGCGCTGGCCGCTGTCCGCCACAGCTGAATGCGCGGCCGCGAGGGCCGACCACACCGGCTGAACCCTGCAGGGAGACCGCCAGGACCCGGCCCGACCACCTGGGCCACCCGGACCGCGCAGACCACCAGGACCGCCCGGACCACCCGGACCGCCCGGACCCTGCCGGGAGAGCGCCAGGACCCAGCCCGACCACCTGGGACACCGGACCGCCCAGACCACCCGGACCGCGCAGACCCTGCCGGGGAGACCGCCAGGACCGGTCCGGCTCGGTCGCCTGGGACACCAGCGGACCGGCTAGGGAAGCAACCCCTGGCGCCGTGCGGCGACGACCGCCTCGAAGCGGGTGGTCGCTCCCAGCTTGCGCATCGCGCTGCGCAGGTACGCCTTGACCGTCTCCGGCAGCAGCGACAGCCTGCGCCCCGCTTCGGCGTTGTTGCAGCCCAGCGCCACCTGCGTCAGAACGTCGAGCTCGCGGGGCGCCAGCCGCGGCCCCGGTGCCGAGTCGGCGGCGGGTGGCCTGGCCAGCCGCTGTGCCGCGTCGAGCAGTTGACCGCGCAGATCACCGTCGGGCACCTGCTGGGCTATCCGGCGCAACTCGGCGTGGACCTGGCGGAGTTCCTCCAGCGGAACGCCCTGCGGCCCGCCGACCGGGCCACCCTGCGCGGCCTCCAGCAGACGCAGGCGGTGGTCGACCTCGTCGCGGATGACCAGTTCGGCGGCCAGTCGCCGGGAGGCGTCGGTGACCGCGTCGGCAGCCCGGTCCCCGAGCGGGGCGGGCCCGCGGCTCGCCCCGTAGAGCACCGCGCGCACCACACCGGACACCACGACGGGCACGGCCACGACGGAACGGATGCCCTCCGTCAGCACGGGCCGGTCGTAGTCGTGCGTGATCGAGCGCGCCGACCTGTAGTCGGTCACCCCGGCCGGCCGCCCCGTCGTGAGGACCTGGCCGCCGAGCCCCGTCTCGGCGCGCACCCGGAGACCGCGCAGACCCGCCGTCCGCAGGCCGATGTGCTGCGACAGCCTCAGCAGCGCGTTCTCCACCTGGCCGCCGAACAGGACGGGAATGCCCGTGCTGTCGTGGACCTGCCGGAGAACCTGCCGGAGCGCGTCGCCGTCGTCGGGCCGCAGAAGGGCGCCGGGTTGGGAGGGCATACCCGTACCCCTTTCCGGGGGTAGTCCGCCGTCGTCGTGACCCGGAGCATAAACCGCCGTAACACTCCCGCCATAGGGCAGCTCTGAATCGAAGAGCCTGATCGAAGAGCGGAATCGAAGAGCGGAATCGTAGAGGGGACCACGCGACCATGAACGACTCATCGGCTTCGGTATCGGCTTCGGCGGGGACCCACACCGTCGACGGACCGCCGGAGGAACGGGTGCGGAAGTTGCTCGGCCTCTTCGGTGCTCCGGACGCCTGCGCCGCCGAACTGCTCTGCGACCGGCATCCCACCGACGCGGTGGCCTTCACGGTGGTCGAGAAGGACCTGACGGCCACGGACCTCACGTACGGGGACCTGCGGCGCGACTCCGCCCGTTTCGCCGCCGCACTCGCCGATCTCGGGGTCGGGCCGGGGGACGCGGTCGCCACCCTGATGGCCAAGTCCGCCGATCTGGTCGTGGCCCTGCTGGGCATCTGGCGCCGGGGGGCCGTGCACGTACCGCTGTTCACGGCGTTCGCGCCCTCCGCCATTGCTCTGCGCCTCGGCGCGAGTGCGGCGAAGGCCGTCGTGGTCGACGTGGACCAGCTGGGCAAGCTGGCGCCCGGGGAGGACATGCCCGCCGACCGGCCCTGGGTGACCGTGGTCGCCGGGGGTGCACCCGAGGGCACGGAACCGTCCTTCGGCGAACTGCTCTCCCGCTACTCCGGCGACGAGCCCGAGGGCCGCCCGGTCGCCACCGGCGCGGACGCTCCGCTCGTCCTGTTGTTCACCTCCGGCACCACCGGCGCCCCCAAGGGCGTCCCGGTACCCGTCCGGGCGCTGGCGTCGTTCCAGGCGTACCTGGAGTTCGGCCTCGACGTGCGCGAGGACGACGTGTTCTGGAACGCCGCCGACCCGGGCTGGGCGTACGGGCTCTACTACGCGATCCTCGGCCCGCTGGCGGCCGGACGCCGCAGCCTGCTGCTGCACGCCGGCTTCGACCCCGCCCTGACGTGGCAGGTCATGAAGGCTTTCGGTGTCACCAACTTCGCCGCCGCCCCGACCGTCTACCGCAGCCTGCTGGCCGCGCCCGGTCCGGTCCCCGGCGGGGTGCGGCTGCGCCGGGCCTCCTCCGCCGGCGAGCCGCTCACCCCGGAGGTCGTCGCCTGGTCGGAGCAGGCCCTCGGCGTCGCCGTACGCGACCACTACGGGCAGACCGAGCACGGCATGGTCGTCGCGGCCGCCTGGGCCGATGCCGTACAAACGCCGGTGCCGCCCGGCTCGATGGGCCGCCCGCTGCCGGGCTGGTCGGCCGAGGTGCTGTACGAGGAACGGGACGAACCCGCGCCGCCCGGCACCCTCGGCCGGGTGGCCCTCAGCGTGCCGGACAGCCCGCTGCTGTGGTTCACCGGCTACGCGGGAGCGCCGGAGAAAACCGCCGAGCGGTTCACCGCCGACGGCCGCTGGTACCTCACCGGCGACGCCGGCCTCAGGGACGAGAACGGCTCCTTCTTCTTCTCGTCCCGCGACGACGACGTGATCATCATGGCCGGGTATCGCATCGGCCCCTTCGACGTCGAGAGCGTGCTCGTCCAGCACGAACTGGTGCTGGAGGCGGCCGTGATCGGCGTCCCCGACACCCTGCGCGGCGAGGTGCTGGAGGCGTTCGTCGTCCTGCGCCCCGGGACACCGGCCGACGATGCCCTGGTCGTGGAGCTCCAGCAGCTCGTCAAGCGGAAGTTCGCCGCGCACGCCTACCCGCGGGCGGTGCACTTCACCGACCGGCTGCCCAAAACGCCCAGCGGCAAGACCCAGCGCTTCCTCCTGCGCAGAGAGCGCGCGCGGACGACCGACCGGACCCCGGCCAATGAAACCCCGGCCGACCGGACCTCGACCGCCCCGACCGCCTCGACCGCCTCGACCGCCTCGACCCGAGAGACGAACTGATGACGGCGTACGTGTCCCGCCTGCTCCCCAGCCAGGAGGCGGCCGAACTGCTCGACCTGACCCGGGAGATCGCCGACGGAACCCTCGCGCCACGGGCCTCCGCAGACGAGCGGGCCGAACGCTTCCCGCGTGACGTCTTCCGCACACTCGGCCGGGCCGGGCTGCTCGGTCTCCCCTATTCCGAGCAGTACGGGGGCAGCGCCCAGCCGTACGAGGTCTACCTCCAGGTCGTCGAGGAGATCTCGGCCCGCTGGGCGAGCGTGGGAGTCGGACTGAGCGTGCACACCCTGTCCTGCTTCGCGCTGGCCGAGTACGGCACCGAGGAGCAGCGCGAGAAGTGGCTGCCCGACATGCTCGGCGGTGAACTGCTCGGCGCCTACTGCCTGTCGGAGTCGCACGCCGGCTCCGACCCCGCCGCGATGCGCACCCGCGCCCGGCGGGACGGCGACGCGTACGTCCTGCGGGGCGAGAAGGCGTGGACGACCCACGGTGGTCACGCGGATTTCTACCAGGTGATGGCCCGCACCTCCGACGACCGTACCCGCGGCATCTCCTGTCTCCTCGTCCCCGCCGAGTCGAACGGGCTGTCGGCCGACCCGCCCGAGCGCAAGATGGGGCTGACCGGATCGGCCACGGCGACCGTACGGTTCGACGACGTGCGGGTCCCCGAGGACCGGCGTCTCGGCGAGGAGGGGCAAGGTCTGCCGATCGCCCTCGCCGGGCTGGACGCGGGCCGGCTCGGCATCGCGGCGGTGGCCGTCGGTCTGGCCCAGGGAGCTCTGGACGACGCGCTCGCGTACGCGAAACAGCGGGAGACCTTCGGGCAGCCGATCGCCGCCCATCAGGGAGTCGCGTTTCTGCTGGCCGACATGGAGGCCGCCGTGGACTCCGCCCGCGCGACCATGCTGGCGGCGGCCCGGCGCAAGGACGCGGGACTGTCGTACGGCCGTCAGGCGAGCATCGCCAAACTCGTCGCCACGGAGGCGGCGATGCGGGTCACCACCGACGCCGTCCAGGTCCTCGGCGGCGCGGGCTACACCCGGGACTTCCCCGTCGAGCGCTATATGCGCGAGGCCAAGGTCATGCAGATCTTCGAGGGCACCAACCAGATCCAGCGCCTCGTCATCAGCCGCGACCTGGTCCGTCCCCGCACCGAACCCTCCCACCACGTCCTGCGCACCGCGCAGCCCGAGGAGCCACAGGCATGAAACTCACCGGATCCGTGGCCCTGGTCACCGGCGGCGCCAGCGGTCTCGGCCGCGCCACCGCCACCGCGTTGCACCAGGCGGGCGCCCATGTGGTCATCGCCGACCTGCCGTCCTCACCGGGGGCCGCCGTCGCCGAGGAGCTGGTGGGCGACGGCACCGGCCCTCGCGTCCGCTTCGTCCCCTGTGACGTCACCGACCCCGGCACCGTGCAGGCGGCGGTGGACGCGGCGAGCGAACAGGGTCCCCTGCGTGTGGCGGTCAGCTGCGCGGGGGTCGCGACCCCCGGCCGCATGCTCTCCCGCGGTGGTCCCCTCCCCCTGGACGCCTTCGCCCGGGTGGTCGGCGTCAACCTCGTCGGCACGTTCAACGTGTTCCGCCTCGCCGCCCAGCGCATCGCCGAGTCCGAACCCGTGGACGGCGAGCGGGGCGTCCTCGTCGCCACCTCCTCGGTCGCCGCCTACGGCGGCCAGATCGGCCAGGCCGCCTACGCCGCGTCCAAGGGCGGCGTGGCCGCGCTCACCCTGCCCGCGGCCCGTGAACTGGCCCAGCACCTCATCCGCGTGGTCTCGATCGCACCCGGCCTGTTCGACACCCCCCTCATGGAAGGACTGCCCCAGGAGGCCCGGGACTCGCTCGCGCGACAGGTCCCGCACCCCGCCCGCCTGGGCGACCCGGCCGAATTCGCAGCCCTGGTACGGCACATCGCCGAGAACCCGATGCTCAACGGCGAGGTCATCCGCCTCGACGGCGCCATCCGCATGGGGCCGCGCTGAGACCCGTGCCTTCGCAGGGGCCTGAGCGGGCAGAGGAGGCGGCTACAGCGGGCTCATGCACGGTCAGCACCGCGCCGCGTCCAGCACTGGCCGTCCGACAGCCTCTCAACCGCACACCCTCCGGTACGGGGCCTCCGGAACGTACGTCCGCCACTGCGCCCGCGTCAGCCCGGTGCCGCCCGCCCGCGCGCACGCCTGTGCCACGACCCGCTCGGGATCGACGACGTACCGCTGGAGCGGAACGTGCGCGCTGCCCGCGTACAGGGTCGTGCCGTCCGGGCCGAAAGCGAGCGCGTCGAGATGTTCGCCCGCCGTGGTCAGCGGTCCGCCCAGCGGCTGCTGGGCGACCACGTCCCACAGCTGCAGGCTGCCCGCGTCGCCGCCGACGGCGAGGATGCGGCCGTCCGGACTCATGGCCAGAGCGGAGACCGCCTCGGGGGTGGTGCCGTGCACGGCGGGGAAGACGTTGCGCAGCACACCGACCCGGTGCCGCGCGTTCCCGTCCCACAGCGCGACCCGGCCGGTCTGGTCGCCCACAGCCAGCAGCGAGCCGTCGGGGGCGAAGGCGAAGGCGCCGATCTCGTCGCCCTGGACGAGATTGCGTCCGGTGACGGAACCGCCCGGGAGGCGCGCGAGGCGGTTGTCCCCCACCAGGAGCCGGCCGTCGGGGCGCACGGCCCGGTCGCCGCCGCCCAGACCGGGCAGGATCGAGAGCCGGCGGCGGCGGCCGGTGTCCCACACCTCGTCGCGCAGCTCGCCGACATCGGGCGTGCGGACGGCGTACAGCCTGCGGCCGCCGGAGTCCAGGGCCAGGCTGATGACGGCCTCGGCGGAGTCGCCCGTCGCCAGATCGAGACTGGTACGTGCGCGTCGGCGGGACACGTCCCAGAGCGTGATCAGCTGGGGGGCGGCCGCATAGCCGGCGACGTAGACGCCGTAGGCGAGTGTGCCGCTGTCCGGGTCGAACGCCATCAGGGGCGTGATGTCGTCGAAGACGACCGGGCGCGCGGGATCACGGGAGACGGGAAGAGGAGGGGACGGCAGCGTCCGTACGAGGTGGCCGTCGACGGTGTCGCGGAGCTGGAAGCGGAAGCCGAGGCTGCCGCCCTTGTTCTTGCCCTTGTTCTTGTCCTTGCCCTTGCCCTTGGCGCCGTTGCCGATGCGTTCGGCGGTGGCCAGGGTGCGGCCGTCCGGGCTGAGCAGCACGTCGTCCAGGGCGTGCCCGCGCCAGGCGGGGGCGACGGCCCGGGTCAGGTCGAGGGAGTGGACAGTGCCGCCCTCGAGGTAGCGCAGGGTGGGGTGGTCGGGGTCCCAGAACAGGCCCCGGTACAGGTGCTGCCCGTCGAGGGCGTGCCGGAACACGGGTGCGTCGGGGGAGGACAGCCGCCACACCGTGACCTCCGTGCTGTCGGCCGTCGCCAGGAAGTTCCCGTCCTGGCTGAAGGAGGCGTACTCCACGTCCGGCTGGTAGAGCGTGGCCAGCCGGTGTCCCGACCGGAGGTCCCAGACGCGGACGCCGTTCGCCGTGACCACGGCAAGCCGCCCCGAACCCAGCACCGGCGAGGACTCGTCGTCGCCGCAGACATCCGTGGCCTTCGTCCAGTCTCCGGGCAGGGCGCGGTGATGGACGGTGTCCCAAACCTGCGGTGCGGCCGACGCCGAGGGGCAGACGGCCATCAGCGGACCGTCGGGGCCCTGAGCGGCGGCCTCGTCGGCACCGGCCGACCGCGTGGCGAACAGCAGGCGGCCGTCCCCTACGGAACGCAGCGAAGCCTCGTTGCCGCCGTCCACGGAGGACACCAGATACCCGACATGGGTGATGTCGACGGTGGAGAAGAGCTCCTCCGGATGGGCCGGATCGCCGGTCCACCCGCCGGTGGCCGTGTCCCACAGCCGTATGCCGTCGCTCGCGGAGAGCGCCAGCACGCGCGCGTCCTCGCTCGCCGCGTCCACCGTCTCCCCGGCGGGGAGGCGCCCTGAGGCGATGCGGCGGTGGGTGGCCACGTTCCAGGTGCGCCAGGTGCGGCCTTCGACGCTGAGCAGTGTCCGGCCGGAGCCGGTGAGGAAGCGATTGGAGTCGTCACCGGGTTCGGGGTCGGTGAAGGCGTCCGCCTCCGGTTGGGAGAGGGCGCCGAGCAGGGCGCGATGGGTCTCGGGCAGCTCGGCCGTCCGCCAGGCGGCCACCCCGAGCAGCAGCGCGGCACGCGGGTCGGTGGTGCGCAGCGCGTCGGCGACGTCGGCGATGTGGCGGGCCGCGTCCCGGGTGCGCTGGGTCCTGTTGTCCTCGTACTCGCGCCAGACGGCGAGGCCCGTCAGCAGGGCCACCGCCAGGACTGCGGACAGGGACACGGTCAGGAAGCGGTGCCTGCGGCCGGCGCGGGCGGCTGCCCGGCGTTCCGACTCGCGGGCCTCGAGCGCGCGGGTGAGGAAGTTCCGCTCCGACGCGGTCAGCGCCTGGTCCCGCTCGTGGTCGGGGAACAGCTCCTCGGCGCGGGTCAACCGGGTGCCCCGGTACAGGGCGCCGGGGTCGCTGTCGTGCTCCAGCCAGGAGCGGGCAGCGTCGGCGAGCATCCGGTGGTGGCGCAGCCGTTCGCGGTCCTGCTCGATCCAGCCGTGCAGCCGGGGCCAGCAGGTGATGAGCGCCTCGTGGGCGAGTTGGACGCCTTCCTCGTCGGCGGTCAGCAGCCGGGCACGGGTCAGCCGCTCCACCACGACCGTCGCGTCCGGGGCCGCCCACTCCCCCAGTTCGGCGCGGGTGAGGGGGCGGCGGGTGTCGGGGGTGCCCTGGCCGGGCTCGACCATCCGCAGCATCAGGTGCCGTGCGGTGCGGGCCTGCTCCGGCGACAGGTCGCCGTACACCGTCTCGGCGCTCGCCGCGATCGCGCCGCGCACCCCGCCGACGGCCTCGTACGCGGCGAGCGTGAGCATGCGGCCCCTGCGGCGGCGCCAGGTCTCCAGCAGGGCGTGGGAGAGCATCGGCAGCCCGCCGGGTTCGCCCTGGACCTCGTCGATCAGACGGGCGGTGAGTGTCCGTTCGACGAGGCAGCCGACCGCCTGGGCCGGGCCGACCACCGCCTCCCGCAGCTCGGCGGCCACCATCGGCCCGAGCAGCAGCGCGGCACCTCGCAGGGCGTCCGCCAGATCCCGGTGCTCGGCGCAACGGGCGTAGAAATCGGCGCGTACGGTGACCAGTACCCGGAGTCCGCTGTCCGGGTCGCGTGCGGCGAGCAGCAGCTCGATGAAGCGGGTGCGCTCGTGCGGGTCACGGCAGAGGGTGAAGACCTCTTCGAACTGGTCTACGACGACCCAGCTCTCCGGCTCGCCCTCGGCCGGGGTGAAGATGTGGCCGTAGGTCGTGGCGGGCGTCGGCCCGGGGGTCAGGATCCGCAGCTTGACGGGGTCGTGGCGCGCCGCGCTCATCTCCTGCAGCCGGGGGATCAGGCCGGCCCGCACGAGGGACGACTTGCCGCTCCCCGAGGGACCGAACAGCACGGCGAACCGGTGCCGGCCCAGCAGTTCCTCGACGTCGGCCACCACCCGGTCCCGCCCGAAGAACAGATGCCGGTCGGACGGCTCGAACCGCGTCAGACCGCGATAGGGCGACGGAACGTCCTCGGGAAGTCCGGCGAGATCCCGGTCCAGCTCCGCCTCGGCCTCCTTCCACCGGATTTCCCACTCCGCGGGGTCGGCCCCGCAGGCGCGCGCGAACCCGAGGACAACGGCGAGCGAGGGCAGCCGTTCGCCGCCGGCGGCGAGGGACAACGTTGTCGACGAGAATCCCGCCACCGTCGCCATCGTCCGGTAGGAGGGACTGCCAGCGCCCCTGCGCAGCTCCCGCAACTCACTGGCGAGCCGCTGCACAGGACCGGCCGCCGGGTCCAGGGGTCTCTCGGGACGCCCCATGTGCTCGTACCTCCGTACACCTGGTGAAAGCAGACATCAGGAGCGATGACCATACGAGTCGCCTGGTTACGTCCGGATTGCCCCTGGATGACGGCCAGGTGAAGCCGTCGGTCCGCCGACGCTCAAGAGGTGTTGGACAAGCCGGATCCCGGCACACTCACCACCCTGCTGAACTGGGTCAACTGCAACGACATGGAGAGGGCCGCCGGTGTCAGCCGGGACAGCCTGGGCATCTCCATGGGCACCCTCCAGGGCGCGACCAGCGACCTGGGCGGCCCGGCCGGCACTTTCACACCAGGCGCCTGATCTCTCCGCGCACTCGGTAGAACCCTCCCGAGGAGGAGTGCAGCGCGTCCACCACATAGCGGGTGCCGGGCTGGCGTATCGCCCGTGGGAACTGAACGTTCCAGCTCGGCTCGTAGCCGTCGGAGACGACATGTACGCGCACCCGCCCTCCTTCCTGGACGCACTCCACGACGACACCGCTCCCGGCTGCGGGAACGGAGCTGACCGTGGCGACGGAGGCGGCGGCGGTCAGCGGCGCGTACGTCGGCAGGGCAGCCGCCAGTTTGACGTCCGTGGCGACCGGGACGGTGCCCGACTGGGCGGCGTTGATCGCGGCCTCGGTCGCGTCGATGCAGGCTAGCGAGCCGTCCGTGGAAACGATGTACAGCCGCTCGTCGTGATACTGCATGGAGAGCGCCGAGCCGCCGCCCGTGCCGAGCTTCCACAGCCGGGTGCCGTCGGCGGAGAAGCAGTAGACGGAGGAGGCGGAGTCGCCCGCGAAGACGTAACGCCCGCCCGGGGACGTGGCGCACGAGTACACGGCCGCGTCGCACTGGTAGGAGGCCTCGATCCGCCCGGTGGACTTGGCGAGCCGCTGGACGACCCGCCGCCCCGTCCCGGCGTAGACCGCGTTGTCCTCCTGCCATCCGAAGAGCACATTGCCGCTGGTCCCGGTGTGCCAGAGCTGACCGGTGCCGTCCGCCGCGTACGCCGTCACACCGAGGCTGTGCCCGTGGTACACGGCATGGTCGTCGGCCCGCACCATCCATGCGTTGTACCCGGACGAGTTGCGTGACCACTGGAACTCGTCCTCGTGGTCGATGACCGTCAGCCCGCCGTTGCGGTCGGAGACGTTCAGCACGCCCGCGTGGATGTCCAGCCAGAAGATGTCCACCTCGTCCGCTATCTCGTAGGCCGCGAACGGCACCTTCGAGGAGAGGTCGTACACCCGGCCGTCGTCACAGCCCGCGTAGATCCAGAAATCGTCCGCCACCAGACACTTCACTCCGTCGGGCAGCGAGTAGTGAGCCAGTACCTCGCCGGCGTGGCTCAGGTTGTAGACGTCGCCGCGCTGGTTGCCGATCCAGCAGCGGTCCTCGTCCACGTGGATACCGAACGCCGAGTCGCCGGTACGGAACCGCCACAGCACCGGGGCAGTCGCTCGCGCCGTGGACGGAGCGGACGTCACCTGACGGCGCGTCACGGGGCGTGCCGCACGCTGCCCCTGAACGGCGGGAGCGTACCCCTTCCGTACCTTCTCGCCTATCTTCTTCGCCGCCGCTGCCTTCGCCTTCTCCGCGGTCGGGAAGGTGGAGGTCTGACGCTGCCCGTCCACGCCGATCCGCCCGTACCGCACGGCGACGGTCGTCCCCTCGACGGTCACCTCGTAGAACTTGTGGGCACCGCCGTCCTCCTGGGACAGCTCCAAGTACGTCGCGCTTCCCGACTGTCGTGACTGCGCAGCGGACACAGCACACCCCTCCCCAAGACCCCGGTCGGCCGACCCGGCCGATCTCCAGTGACTCCAAGCTAGTGGTCACCACTGACATCGCCCCCGGAGCCGGATTCAGAGGCTGCCTGAGCCGAGGTGGCACTCGGCCCAGACGGTCTTGCCCGGACCGGGACGCTCGCTGACACCCCAGCAGGTGGCGAGCGCGTCGACGAGAAGCAGGCCGCGGCCTCGGTCCTCTTCCAGGCCTGGCGCCCTTCGCACCGGCAGGGCGGGGTGGGTGTCGGTCACCTCGATCCGGAGGACACCCTGACGGTCGTCGTGGGAGAGGAACAGAGCGAAGTCCCGTCCGGGGACGCGGCCGTGGAGCACGGAGTTTGCCGCGAGTTCGGCGACGAGGAGGACGACGGTGTCGTGGGCCCCGGTGCCGTGGGGGTGGCCCCACTCTGCAAGCTGGTGCGCCGCCAGCAACCGGGCGAGGCGGGCACCACGCCGAGTGGCGGAGAAGCGCTGCGCGAACGTCCGTACGGCGGTGGGGGTCTGGGTGTGTGGGGCTGGCATGCGGGCCAGCCTGCGGGGAGTTGAGACCCCTTCACCAGGTCAGGCGCTGATACAGATCACGTTGTACTGGTTCACTCACTGGACCGGGTTGGTCGCTGTACGTGAGCATGGGCCGTGGTCGGGGCGTGGCGCAGCGCGGACGACGCACGGTACGGCACGGGTTCGGGCGGCCACGGGTACGGCCCGGCGGCACGGAGGAAGGCGGCTGCGATGGCGACGGACGGCAACGGCGGCGGAGGCACCGCAGGGCAGGGCGGGGGCTGCGAACCGGAACTGTCGGACAGCTTGAAGACGTTCGGCGCGGTCCTCAAGGCCCTCCGCGAGGAAGCCGACCTGACGCAGGAACAGTTCGCGCCGCTGGTGCGGTACTCGGCCGCGTACATCGCCAAGATCGAGCAGGGGAAGCGGTTTCCGCCCAGGGAACTTCTGGACAGGTCGGAGGAGGCGCTGGGGGCGGTCGCGGCGCGGGTGTTGAAGGCGGCGGCGCGAAGTCTGACCCGGAAGGCCGGGTTGGCGACGTGGTTCCGGCAGTGGGCGGGGATCGAGGAGGAGGCGATCTCGTTGTATTCGTACGAGTGCGCGGTGATTCCGGGCTTGTTGCAGCCCGAGCCGTACATTCGTGCACTCTTCGACCGACGCCTGCCGCCCCTGGCCGAGGAGCAGTTCGAGCAACAGGTCACGGCCCGGCTCGAACGCCAGCGTCTCCTGAGGGAGCGGCCGAACAGCACGTTCAGCTTCATCGTCGAACAAGCCCTGCTGGACCGACGATTGGCCGGTACCGAGGTCACACGCGCTTTGCTCAGCAGCCTGCTCGATGTGGGCCGTCTCCGGAACGTGGAGATCCAGATCATGCCTCTGGTCCAGGAGGACCATGCCGGCTTCGAGGGCCCTCTCTACCTCGCGGAAACGGCAGAGAATCGCTGGGTGGGATACGTCGAAGCCCACGACTGCAGCATGCTCATCACCGACCCGAAAGCCGCAAGCGCCATGCTTCAGCGCTATGGCAAGATGCGCTCGCAGGCTCTGAGTCATCAAGCCACAGCGAGCCTGCTGGAGCAGATGCGAGGAGCGCTATGACCACCACCGAACTTGCTTGGTTCAAGAGCAGCTACAGCGGTGGTGGGGGCGGCAACTGCGTAGAGGTTGCCGTGCGTCCTGCGACTGTTCTTGTCCGGGACTCCAAGGACACTCAGCGGCGCGCACTGGCCGTCTCCCTCGACGCCTGGTCGGCGTTCACGGCAAATGCCTCGATGCCTACTGCAAATCCGGCCACCTCTTGAATGCGCATTGACTTTCACGAGTTACCGAATTGACGATGATGTATCGCGCTCATCGATCCCTTACGGCAACGAGGAGATCAGGTGAAACGTCGTCATGCCTTGATGGCCACCGGCGCGGCCGGTGCACTGATACTGGGTGGCCTTGCAATCGCCACGCTGCCCGCATCGGCAGCCGCCACCGGCTGCTCGGTCGCGTACAAGGTGCAGAGCGAATGGCCGGGAGGGTTCAACGCGGACCTGACCATCACCAATCTCGGCTCCGCCGTGCGAGGGTGGACCTTGACGTTCGACTTCCCGAACTCCGACCAGAAGATCACCAACGGCTGGAGTGCCACGTGGACACAGTCCGGAACCCACGTGTCCGCCACCAGCCTCGACTGGAACGGAGCGCTGGATACGGGCAGGTCGGCTTCCATCGGGTTCACCGGTGCGTGGAAGGGCGCCAATCCGGAACCCGCATCGGTCGCGCTCAACGGCGTGACCTGTACCGGCTCGGTGACGTCCCCCACCCCCAGCCCCACCACCACTCCGACCAGCGGCCCCAGTGGTCCGGCCCCGGAGCTGAAGGTTTCCGGCAACAAGATCGTCACCGCGAGCGGCAAGCAGTACCGGCTGCTGGGTGTGGACCGCTCCAGCGGTGAATACGCTTGTGTGCAGGGCAAGGGGCTCTGGGACGGCGGCCCGGTGGACCAGGCTTCCGTCGACGCGATGAAGACCTGGAACATCCACGCGGTACGCCTGCCGTTGAACGAGGAATGCTGGCTCGGCGTCAACGGCTCGCCCAGTGGAACCACTTACCAGCAGGGCGTCAGAGACTACGTCAACCTGCTGGTGGCCAATGGCATCACCCCGATCCTCGACCTGCACTGGACACGGGGTGCTTATACCGACGGGCCGGACTGGCACTGCAAGGACATCACCGCGACATGCCAGAAACCGATGCCCGACGCGCAGTACGCCCCCCAGTTCTGGACCAGTGTCGCCAACGCCTTCAAGGGCAATGACGCCGTCGTCTTCGATCTGTTCAACGAGCCGTACCCGGAGATCGCCGGCGACTGGGACAAGACCGTCGGCTGGCAGTGCTGGCGAGACGGCGGTACCTGCACGGGTCTTCCCTATGAGACAGCCGGCATGCAGGACCTGGTCGATGCGGTCCGGGCCACCGGCGCGACCAACGTCCTCATGCTGGGTGGCCTGGAGTGGGCCAACGACATGCGCGAGTGGTTGACGCACATGCCGGCCGACCCGCTGAGCAACATCGCCGCGTCATGGCATTCGTACAGCTTCAACGCCTGTGCGACCGCTTCCTGCTGGGACAGTCAGGTCGCGCCGCTCGCACAACAGGTACCGGTAGTCATCGGTGAGTTCGGCCAGGACGACTGCGGCTTCGACTACATGCAGCGGTTGGCGGACTGGGCTGACGCGCACAGCCTGGGTTATCTCGCGTGGACCTGGAACCCGTGGGGTTGCAGCACTGGTGGCGTACTCATCAAGGACTGGGCGGGCACCCCGGAGCCTGGCGTCGGCGAGGGTCTGAAGGCCCACCTCCTCAGCCAAGACCCCTACAGGACCCCGTAACCGAGCACCCAGCGCAGCCCAGCCGCGTACGACGCCGCTCCGGCCGGATGTCCCAACGGCACAAACTCGGCCCGAGCGGCTTCCTTGACAGACGCGCCGCGCAAAACCGGCCGGGCATCGGGCTCCGCGGCGCCAGGGAACTCCCCCGAACGTGGATGCCGTGACGGTGAGCGGGACGTCCATCCGCTACCGGTCGCGGTCCAGGGCTATGCGGTAGCCGCTGGAGTGGGTCTCCGGGTGGGGATGTCGCCCGCTGTCGGCGTAGTCGACGGTGATGTGGTTGCCGTTGCGGTCCTGGATGTGCCGCAGGGGCAGGTCGACCGCGGTGTCGTCGGCCGCTGGCACCAGGCTGTGGAAGACCTGTATCAGGCCGGTGTCGGGTTGGTGATGCGGATGGCGCCGTCGGCCTCGTCGTCCCAGGACAGGGGCAGGCGGGAGCCGGGGGTCTCCGGGCGAACCGGCTCGTTGCTCTCCGAGTCCAGGAAGGGGAAGCGCAGGCGGGAACCGTCCGCCGCCGCGTACACGAAGCCGTCATCCGCGGCCTGAACCCGCTGGTCGAGAGTGGAGGCCCAGGAGGGGCCGAATCAGCCGCCGAAGCGGTACGAGGAGAGGTGGGTGCGCTCCAGGATCAGCGCCGCCCAGGCGTCCACCTTGTCGAGGCCGAGTCAGACGTGCGGCGTGCCGTCCTGAACCGTGCCGCTGCTCAGCGCTCGCCGGCGGGTCGGTGGACCGCGAAGGGCTGTCCGGGCGCCGGCAGATCAGCCGCCGCGGCCCAATGTCCTCGGCGGCGATGTACTTCCTGGACGGAGCCGACGGAACCGCAGTAGCCGCGTTATAGGGCGACCTTATAAGGCACATCGGCATTGCGTCTTGGACGCGCTGCCCGGCCCGCTGCTGCAATCGGCGCTATGACGATCCCAGAACCACCGCACCACCCTCATCCCCGGTGACGGCATCGGGACCCGGGACCGAGGTCCTGCCGCCCGCCCGCTTCCTGCCGTTCGGCCGCGCCTACTGCAGGGCGAAGGAGAAGTCGTTCTGAGCCGATACCCACGGCGGTGACACTGCGCGGATTTCCGCCGCGTGATCGTGGGAAGTCCCCACCGCCCTGGCGTGTCGGCTCGCGCGCCCCCTTGCCACACCCCACGAACACGCCCGCCTAGAACATGCTCCGAGAGAAGGCCCGGCCTGCCATGACCGCCGTAGCTCACCGCAGCGAGCACGACCTGCTCGGCCACCGCGACGTACCCGCCGAGGCGTACTGGGGCGTCCACACCCTGCGCGCCAGGGAGAACTTCGCCATCACGGGGACGCCGATCGGCGCCTACCCGCATCTGATCGACGCTCTGGCCGCCGTGAAGGAGGCCGCCGCCCGGGCGAACGAGGAACTCGGCCTGCTGGAGCCGAGGAAGGCCGCTGCCATCGTGGAGGCGTGCCGGGAGATCCGTGACGGCAAGCTGCACGACCAGTTCGTCGTCGACGTCATTCAGGGCGGAGCCGGCACCTCGACCAACATGAACGCCAACGAGGTGATCGCCAACCGGGCGCTGGAGCTGCTGGGCCACGCCAGGGGGGAGTACGGATTCCTGCACCCGAATGAGGACGTCAACCTCGGCCAGTCCACCAACGACGTCTATCCGACCGCCGTCAAGATCGCGACGGTGTATGCGGTACGCGGGCTGCTGAGGGCGATGGCGGTACTTCAGGACGCGTTCGCGGCCAAGGCGTTGGAGTTCCGTGACGTGCTGAAGATGGGTCGCACCCAGTTGCAGGACGCGGTGCCGATGACGCTGGGGCAGGAGTTCTCGGCGTACGCGGTCATGCTGGAGGAGGACCGCAGCCGGCTGGCGGAGGCGGTGGAGCTGATCCACGAGATCAACCTGGGCGCCACGGCGATCGGCACCGGCCTCAATTCGCCTGCCGGGTACGCCGAGTCGGTGCGGCGCCACTTGTCGCAGATCACCGGGCTTTCACTGGTGACCGCGGTCAACCTGGTGGAGGCGACTCAGGACTGCGGAGCGTTCGTGCAGATGTCCGGTGTGCTCAAGCGGATCGCGGTCAAGCTCTCCAAGAGCTGCAACGACCTGCGTCTTTTGTCGTCCGGGCCGCGCGCGGGTCTGAACGAGATCAACCTGCCGCCGGTTCAGGCCGGCTCCAGCATCATGCCCGGCAAGGTCAACCCGGTGATCCCCGAAGTCGTCAACCAGATCGCCTTCGAGGTGATCGGCAACGACGTCACGATCACCATGGCCGCCGAGGCCGGGCAGCTCCAGCTGAACGCCTTCGAGCCGGTCATCCTGCACTCCCTCTCAAAGAGCATCACGCACCTGGAACGCGCGTGCCTGGCCCTGACCGAGCGGTGCGTCGCAGGGATCACGGCCAACACCGAGGTGCTGCGGGCGGCGGTGGAGAACTCCATCGGCCTGGTCACCGCCCTCAACCCGTACATCGGCTACGAGGCGGCCACCGGCATCGCCAGGGAGGCCCTCGCCACTGGACGCGGCGTCGCCGAACTCGTACTGGACAAGGGCCTGCTCCCCGCCGACACCCTCGCCCAGCTGCTCCGTCCCGAGACCATCGCGGGGCCCGGTCAAGCCCTGGTGTGACGTGATCAGGCGCGACCTCGACTGACGTTCCCCCTCAACCACTCGTAACAGACCAGGAATTCGCCATGTCTCTACCCCGTCATGCCCAGACCGGGCCCGTCCCCGAGGCGGCGGTGCTGGAAGGGCTGCCTCCAGTCCACGAGGTGAGCGCCGCGGAAGTGGCCGCCCGCATATCCGGCGGCCCCCGTCTCGTCGTCCTCGACGACGATCCGACCGGCACCCAGACGGTCGCCGACGTGCCCGTCCTGACGTCCTGGACGGTGGACGATCTGCGCTGGGCGCTGCGCCAGGACAGCACCGTCTTCTTCGTCCTCACCAACACCCGCAGCCTGTCCCCCGAGGACGCCGCCGCCCGCAACCGCGAGGTGGTGCACGCCCTGCGCACGGCGTCGGCGGCCGAGGGCACCGGCTATGTGCTGGCCAGCCGCGGGGACTCCACGCTTCGCGGCCACTTCCCGCTGGAGACCGACGTCCTGACCGAGGAACTCGGCACGGTCGACGGGGTCGTGCTGGTCCCCGCCTACATCGAGGCCGGCCGCCTGACCGTGGACTCCCACCACTGGATGCGTACCGCCGACGGCCTGCTCCCGGTCGGCGAGAGCGAGTTCGCGCGCGACGCCACCTTCGGCTACCGCAGCTCTTCGCTGCCCGAGTGGGTCGAGGAGAAGACGGGCGGACGCATCCCCTCGGACGAGGTTCTGCGTGTCACCCTCGACGACCTGCGCGGCTGCGGCCCGGCGCACACCTCGCGGCTGCTGTCCTCGCTGCGCGGCGGACGCACTGCTGTGGTCGACGCGGTGTGCGACGACGATCTGCGGGTGCTGGCCCTGGCCCTCGCACAGGCGGAGGAGAACGGCACGCGGCTGCTGTACCGGGTCGGGCCGTCCTTCGTCAGGGCCCGCGCCGGACAGGCTGCGCGGGCGCCGCTCACCCCGGCCGAACTGCACCCGCTGCGACGCGGGGACGCACCGCACGGTCTCATCGTCGTGGGGTCTCATGTCGCGCTGACAACACGGCAGTTGGACCGGCTGCGGGAGCGAGGCGGGATCGCCGAGTACGAGCTGGATGTGGCCCTGCTGCTCGACGAGGAGCGGCGTGACGCCCACATCGCCGAGGTCGCGGCCGCGGCCGCCGGCGCTCTGGACTCGGCGGACGCCGTGATCCGTACCTCTCGCGTGCTGGTGACGGGTGCCGACGCGGACGACAGTCTCGCGATCTCCCGCCGGGTCTCCGCCGCGCTCATCGAGGCCGTACGCCAGGTCAGCGCCACCCGGCGGCCCGCCTTCGTCGTCGCCAAAGGCGGGATCACCTCCAGCGACACCGCCACCCACGGCCTTGAGATCCGCCGTGCCTGGGCCCGGGGCACCCTGCTGCCGGGCATCGTCTCGCTCTGGGAGCCCGCGGACGGTCCCGCCGCCGGCATCCCCTACATCGTCTTCGCCGGGAACGTCGGGGGCGCCGACGCCCTCGCCGACGCCCTCGACCTGCTCAGGAGTGCCTGATGCTGCTGCACGGAACCGATGCCCTCAAGGAGGCGGCGGCCGCCGGTCACGCCCTGCCTGGCTTCGTCGCCTACAACCTGGAGACGGTCCAGGGCATCACGGCCGCCGCTGAGGCCGCGGGACGGCCGGTCGTCATCCAGGCGGGCTCCAGTCCCTTCAAGCACGCCGGGCGCGAGGCCCTGATGTGGCTGGCGCTGCACGCGGCCGGACAATCCGCCGCCCGCCTCGGTGTGCACCTCGATCACAGCCGGGACCTGGAGGAGATCACCGCCTGTCTGGAGGCGGGCTACACCTCCGTCATGGTCGACGGCTCCCATCTGCCGTTCGCCGAGAACATCGCATTGACGCAGGAGGCGGTCCGGCGGGCTCGTGCCCACGGTGCCTGGGTGGAGGCCGAACTCGGTGCCCTGCCGGGCGACGAGGACGTCTCCACCCACGCCGTCGCGCAGGCCGCTGCGATGACCGATCCACAGCAGGCGGCCGAATTCGTGGCCGCGACGGGCGTGGACGCGCTCGCCGTCGCCGTCGGCAACGTCCACGGCTTCACCAAGCACCCGGTCCGCCTGGACCTGGAGCGGCTGGCCGCGATCCACGAGGCCGTACCGGTCCCGCTCGTCCTGCACGGCGCCAGCGGTCTGCCCGTCGAGGAGCTGCACGGCGCTCTCGCCCGAGGCGTCGCCAAGGTCAACGTCAACGCCGAACTGCGCCGCGCCTATCTGGAGGCCACCCACGTGACCCTCCCGTCCGCGTTGCCCGGCTCCGACGTCGTCTCCCTGTGGGCGGCGGGCCGCGACGCGGTCCGGGACGCAGCCCTGGAGGTCATCGGCCGCCTGAGCCCCTACGCCGAAGGGCAAAACGCCTGACCTGAACTCAGCCCCGCCGACCTGGACCGCACCACTTCGGCTCGTGCTCTCGTGCCCTCACCGGCACGCGGCCCGATACCTCACCCCGTTGGAGACACCATGTCCACCACTGCCTCGATCGCCGTGCTGCACACCAGCCTGCTGTTCATCAACCCCAATTCGGTCATCAACGAACACCTCGCGGAACTCGCGCCGGACGCCCACGTCCTGCACTTCGTCGACAGCGACGTGCTCGCAGCCGTGGTGCGCGACGGTGAGGTGTCACCTGCCAGCACCCAGCGCATGGTGCACCTGGCCCAGGCGGCGGAGGCCGCGGGCGCCGACGTCATCTTCTCCGCCTGCTCCTCGGTCGGTCCGGCCATCGACGTGGCCCGACACCTGGTCTCCGTCCCGGTCGTCAAGATCGACGACGCGATGACCGCGTCAGCGGTCGAGACCGCGAACGCCGTCGGCGTCCTGGCCACGGTCCCCACGACGCTGCCGCCGACCCGTTCCCTCGTCGAGGAGAAGGCCCGGGCGGCCGGTCGCGATGTCACCGTCCGGGAGCGGCTCTGCGAAGGCGCCTTCTCGGTGCTGATGTCCGGTGACCGCGACCGCCACGACGCGATGGTGCTGCACGGGGCACGGGTGCTGGCCACCGAGGTGGACGTGATCGTGCTGGCCCAGGCATCCATGGCACGGCTGGCTCCCGCGATCGCCGAAGCCGTCGGCAAGCCCGTCCTCTCCAGCCCGCGCAGCGGAGCGGAGAACGCGGTGCGTGTGCTGACCGAGCAGACGGCTGAACCTGTCCGTACCACGGCAGGGGCCTTCGAGACCATGGAATGACAGGGAGACTGACTACGCAGGTAAGCACGGCCAAAACACAGGAGCCAGCATGCCGAGGTTCGCAGCGAACCTGTCCATGATGTACACCGAGCACGATTTCCTCGACCGCTTCGCCGCGGCCTCGGCCGACGGCTTCCAGGCCGTCGAGTACCTCTTCCCCTATGCGTACGACGCCGCCGAGCTGCGCCGCCGGCTCGACGACCACGGCCTGGAGCAGGTGCTCTTCAACGCCCCTCCCGGAGCGTGGGAGTCCGGAGAGCGCGGGATGGCGGCACTGCCCGGACGCGAGGCGGAGGTGCGTTCCGGGGTCGACCGGGCGCTGGAGTACGCAGCGGCGTTGGGCTGCCCGCGGGTGCACCTCATGGCCGGACTGGTCCGGCCTGACGCGACACCGGCCGAGCGGGCCAAGCACCGCGACACCTACCTGACCAACCTGGCCTGGGCCGCGGAACGGGCCGCCGCGGCGGGCGTCGACATCCTGATCGAGCCGATCAACGGCCGCGACATGCCCGACTACTTCCTGAGTACCCAGGCCGAGGCCCACACCGTGGTGCAGGAGGTGGGAGCCTCGCATCTCAAGGTGCAGCTCGACCTCTATCACTGCCAGATCGTCGAGGGCGACCTCACCGCGACCCTGCGCCGTGATCTGCCGACCGGCAGGGTCGGTCATCTGCAGATCGCGGGCGTGCCCGACCGGGGCGAGCCCGACCGTGGTGAGATCAACATCCGCCACCTGCTCGACGTGGTCGACGAGCTGGGCTTCGACGGCTGGATCGGCTGCGAGTACCGCCCCCGCGCCGGCACGAGCGAAGGTCTCCGTTGGCTCAGTAGGTCTCTTTGATCCTCCCGGCGTCGTTGATCACCACCGCTGGATTCTGAGGCAGCTACCGAGGCGGTTTGACCGTGCTCTGGATGTCGGCTCCGGCAGCGGTGACCGAGCAAGGCTCCTGGCTCGACTCACGGATAGCCAGCTCGTCAGCAGCCCCGTGGCCGCTCCGGGTCACTATTTCCAGAAGCCCTCGAGGACGTACGGGTCCTTCACCTCGTCGAAGCCGATGGGGCGGAGTATGTAGTCGCAGGTGAGGGTCCGGTACGGGCCGGTCAGACCGCGTGCTTGACGTGCGCGTGGATGTTCCTCGCGCGCGAGTTGGCCCGTCCCAGCATGTGCAGGAGGTCGTCGAGCAGGCTGCCCGGCACCGCCGCGGCCTCCACCCCGGGCACCACGGTCCGGTACTCATAGCGGCCCTCGGCATCCGCGACGATCTGCCGCGCAGGTGGTGTTTCGGCAGGTCGAAGTCGCCGACGTCGAGGCCTTCCAGGGGGCCCGCCCGCTCGGGCGTCAGACCCGCGTACCGGCCGTCGGCGGTGGTCTGCCAGAGATCGATCACCGCGCCGGGCAGCGGCTTGCCCGTGGTGGAGCGTACGACGCCGGAGACGAACAGTGTGTCGCCGGGCTCGTCGGGCGCCATCGGCAGCACGCCGGGGTTGTCGATCTCCGGTGCCCCGGGCACGTGGGCGGGCCCGGTCGCCATCCAGGTGGAGGCACCGTCCTTCTCCGGGTGGGCGTAGGCCCTGCCGTAACTGACCTCGATCGTGCGATTGGCGAGGAGCAGGGTCGTCGCCAGCATGAACTCCCCTGACGCGACCAGCTTCTGCATGTAGGTGATGGTCTGGCCCAGCTCCTCGCGCGTGATGCCGTGCCTGAGCGCCACGTCCCCGAACGCCTTCTGAAGATCGTCGAAACTCCAGTCCGGCGTCGCCGTCGACGGACGGTGCGCCCAAGGCCGGAAAGCTGTTGCGCATGAGGTGGGTGTGGATCATGGGTGGGTCATCCTCGTGCGTTCCAGACGAGGGGGGCTTCGCGGATCCATGTGTCGTCCTCGATCGTCCGGACGAGGAACTGGGCGAGGTCGGCGCGGTTGATACGGGCGCCGGGCTTTTCGGTGCCGGCCTCGGCAGCCCGTACGGGACCACTCAGGGGCTTGTCGGTGAGGGTGACGGCGCGGGCCAGGGTCCAGTCGATGCCGGACGAGGCGCGGACGGCCTGGTCGACGCCGGTGTGGTCCTCGAAGCCCGCCTTGAGGTTCGACCGGTTGATGACCGCCTTGACCAGCGGGTTGAGCCGGGCCCAGTCGTCGCCGGAGCCCTGCGTGGACGTGAGCACGATGCGGTGTATGCCCTGTTCGCCCATGACGGTGAGCGTGTTGCGGGTGGCGTCGGTCATGAACATGGGCGGGCTGACCGGCATGGCCCACGGGTTGTCGGAGGTGCGGGCGTTGTTCAGCGCGCCGATCACCGCGTCGGTGCCTTCGGCGGCCTTGCGGAGGTCGTCGATGTTGGCGGGCGTGCCCTGGATCAGCTCGACACCGGCCGGTGCCTGCACTTTGTCGGGGTTGCGGACGAGGGCGCGGACGTGGTGGCCGCGCTGGGCCGCGTGCTCCAGGACGTGGGCGCCGGTGCGGCCGCTGCCGCCGAGAACAAGGAGGCTGCTCATGGTGATCAAACGCCTTTCGGTCAATTCAGAGGTGGATCAGGCGGCCGGCCGGCCGGTCAGGGCAGAGCCCAGGCGGCGGGCCTCGTCGTGCGCCTTGGCCATGGACGCCTCGTGCATCGGCAGCAGCGGGGCCATCATCGGCACGTACGGGGCCATGGTCAGTTCGGGCAGGACCGTCGTCAGGTCGAGGCCGAGGTTGGCCGGGTGGCCCAGGACGGTTTCCAGTGTGGGCACCAGGTGGTCCATGCCGTGCTTGGGGGCGCCGGGGCCGTAGCCGCCGCCGCGTGCGGAGATCACCGTGGCCGCGCGGCCGAGGGTGGGAGGGGGTCCGTCGAAGCTCAGGGTGCGCCCGGCGACCATGATCTGGTCCAGCCATGCCTTGAACACGGACGGCATCGTGAGGTTGTACATCGGCACGGTGAACAGGTAGGCGTCGGCGCCGAGGAATTCCTCGATCAGCTCGTCCTGGACCGCCAGGGCCTTCGCCTGCTCGGGGGTGTGCTCGGCGGGGTCGGTGGTGCGGGCGGTGATGCCCGCTGCGCTGAGGTGCGGGGCGGGGTGGACGGCCAGGTCGCGGTGGATGACCGTGCCCTTCCACGCGTCACGGAAGGACCGGGCGACCTGGCGGGAGAAGGATGCCTCGTCGAGCGAGGAGGCATCGATGTGCAGCAGGTAGGACATGGGGAGGTCAGCCTTTCGAAATGATCAAGGGTGTGTCGTGGGGTGAACGGTGGAGGTCAGTTGCGGGCCGGTACGGCGCAGCCGTCGGGGCCGCAGACCGGAGCGTCGCCGTCGGTGCCGAGGGTGAGCGGGTGGGAGGCGTCCCAGGCCGTGCGCAGCACGTCGAGAAGGCCGTCGCTGTCCTGGGCCCCGGGGATGCCGAACCTGCCGTCGACGACGATGAAGGGCGCGCCGGTGGCGCCCAGGCGCTGGGCGCGGGCGGCATCATCGCCCACCTGCCGCCGGTAGCGGCGCTCGGTGAGCGCCCGGCGAGTGGTCTCCCGGTCCAGAGCGATCTCCTGGCCCAGGTCGAGCAGGTCGTCCATGCCGAAGACTGGGCGGGCCTGACCGAAGTAGGCGCGGAGAATCGCGTCCCAGGCTTCGCGGTTCTTCCCCTCGGCGGAGGCATGGGCGAGGAACTCGTGCGCCAGATCGGTGTTGCCGACCAGGTTGTCCAGCACCATGTAGGGGCGGAGCCCCTCGGCCTCAGCCAGCGCCTCGATCCGCCGCGTGGACGCCTCGGCCTGGGAGCCGCCCATGCCGTACCGGCTCAGCAGCACCTCCCGGACGCGGAACGTCTCACCCACGGGGAACGAACTGCTCAGCGGGAACGAGTGGTGGACGACATCCACCTCCTTGCCGTGCTCGAACCGCTCCACGGCCCGGTCGACGCGGTGGCTGCCCAGTCCGCACCAGGGGCAGGTGACCTCGGCCCAGATCTCGATCTTCATGACGCGCGCCTCCCGTGCCTGCGCTGCGATTCCTACTTTTTGTTCGTAGCGCCATGATGGGCCAGTATGGAAGTCGATACAAAAGGCACATCGGTGTTCGTGCCGGAGAGGGATGTGCGTCATGGAGGTCACCAGCAGTTCGGGCGGCGCGGCGGCGGTGGGGCCCTGTGCCCGCATCCCCACCGAGCACATGGAGTTCATCCGGCAGGTCCTCGACCGCGTCGGCGACAAGTGGAGCCTGCTGCTCATCGCGGTCGTGGAGGCCGGCCCGCTGCGCTACACCGACCTGCAACGCCAGGTCCCCGGAATCTCCCAGCGGATGCTCACCCTCACGCTCCGGCAGCTGACGGAGGACGGTCTGATCACCCGCGCCGCCTACGCCGAGGTCCCACCGCGCGTCGAGTACGCCCTCACCCCGCTGGGGCGCGGCCTCCACGAGATCGTGACATCCCTGATCGGCTGGGCCACCGACCACCACGACGAGATCCGCGCGCACCGGGCCCGCGCCGCGGCACCAGCAGCCCGGTCCTGACCCCAGGATCAGCGACTGGCTGTCGGCGCCGGATGCAGCGCGGATGCCCGACTCATCGCCGAGGAGATGTCACCCAAGGCGGCGGAGCTTGCGCGGCATGTCGGTGTGACGCCTTGCCCGGCAACGGTGCCGGCGGGTGAAGATCCGGCTTCGGTGACGTACGTACCGATGAAGCGGGCGCGTGGCGCGAAGGCAGGCCAGCACCCCCGTAGGCCCTCACATCGATGAGCGGGCAGCGTTCGAGGCCATCGCGCCGGAAAAGGACGCCTCATCGCCGCGAACCATCGATCTTGCAGGTCAGCATGCCGTTGTCGCGGGTCGAAGCACGATCCTCGGCAAGCCCGTCGGAATGCTCCTGCTCACCCGGGACGCCACGCTCACCTCCTGCCACTCCCGTACGACTGATCTGGCCGCGACCGTGCGGGAAACGGACGTTGTTCCCCTCGGCGAACGGTCGAGGGAATCCTGCTCGTCACGGAGGCCCAGTCGGGCGCCGGGCGTCTTCGGCAACGCACAGGCCGCCGTTGACAGCACAAGCACCCCAAGCCGCCGGCTTGGGGTCTCATCGCGGAGCCTTGGCAGCGGGAACTGGCCGGAAGGCACCGCTGCGGGAGCATACGCGGAGGTTTCAGCATCCCCTCGTTCAACGGGCCGTGAGTGTCGCCGCCCAGCCCCACGCCTGACACAACGTCCGAAGATCGTGCCCGCAACGGACAGATCACGTCTGAGCTCGGTGCGGGGCGTCGGAGACACTCGATGGGCGGCAACAGGCGCGCAGTCGCACGACGTCATCACCATGGCGGCGGAGGCCGGACAGCACCGCGAGGCCCTCGCCCGCCCGCCGGTGCGTGGCCTGACTCGCTCAGGAGAAGGGCCTGTTGCCCGCCAAGAGGCTCGCCGGTTGCTGCACGCCGAGACCCGTGGTGGATGGGTGATGAGCCTGATCTGACTCGCCCCGGTGACCTCCTGGTATGTCCGCACCCGATTCGCACCGTTCCCAGAACCAGTGGAGAAAAGCATGTCGCTCCTGAAGACCATCGATCCCAACCCCTCTTTCGCACCCCAGGAGTCCGGCCCGCTGCCGGAACGCCTGATTTCCGGCGACCCGACCTACAAGACCTGGGCCCAGGACGCCGCCCGCGGGGAAACGATCAAAACGGGTGTCTGGGAAGCCACGCCCGGCGAGACGCACTCGATCAAGGGCGAACTCTTCGAGTTCTGCCACATCCTTTCCGGCGTCATCGAACTCACGCCGGAAGGCGGCGAACCGGTGATCTACAAGGCAGGCGACAGCTTTGTCATGAAGCCGGGCTACGTCGGTGTCTGGAAGACCATCGAAACCGTGCGCAAGATCTACCTGACCGTTTCATAAACCCAGCTCAGCGAAGCGGTACGGGGCGATGGGACCGGGCGGCTGCCGCCCGGTCCCATCCATGCTGCCCGGCGTCCGGGTTCAGCCAGGTGCCGCGAGTCGGAGAGAGAAAAGGCGAGTAGCACGCGCCCCGACCGGTAGGAGTCACCGGTCGGGGCGCGTGCTACTCGCCTTCAGGCTGGGGGCGTTTCGTCGACCACGTATCCGCGCTGCTTGTCCACCAGGTTGCGCAGCGGCCGGCCCTCGATGTGCCGGGCGAAGTTGTCGAGGAACATCTCGACGAGCTCCTCCCGCTCGCTGGTGGTCTCGCCCGCCGTGTGCGGGGAGATCATCACGCCGGGCATGTTCCACAGGGGGGACTCGGCAGGCAGCGGTTCCTGGGCGAACACGTCCAGGGCCGCGCCGGCGAGCCGTCCGGCGGCGAGGTGGTCGACCAGCGCCTCCTCGTCGACGAGTCCGCCCCGGCCTACGTTGATCAGCCGGGCCCCCGGCTTCATGGCCGCCAGCACGGGGGCGTCGACCATTCCCCTGGTGCCCTGCGTGAGGGGGGCGGCCAGGACGACGTAGTCCGCTTCTGTCAGGGCGGAGCGCAGGGTCGCCGCACCGTGAACCGTGCCGAAGTCGGGGTCGTCCGCGCGGGACTTGCGGCCCGCACCGCTCACCCGCATCCCGACGGCGCGCAGCAGCCGGGCGATGGCCCGGCCGATCGGCCCCGTCCCCCAGACCAGCACAGTGCGTCCGGTGATGCCGTCACTGGGGCGCGGACGCCACTCGCGGCGCCGCTGGTGCTCCCACGTGCCGGGGAAATCCTTGGCGAGGGCGAGGATCAGGCCCAGGACGTACTCGGCGGTCGGCTGCTCGTAGACCCCGCGGGCGTTGGTCAGGACAAGGCGCGGATCGTCGACCAGGGCGGGGAACAGGAAGGAGTCCACGCCCGCGGAGGACGCGTGGACCCAACGGGGCGCCTTCTGCGGATCGTCGGGCCACGCCTCCCGGATGGCCGGGGTGATGGTCACCCAGGCCAGGAGGACGTCGGCGCCGGGGAGGAGGTAGGGCAGTTCCTCCTCGGTCGCGTAGACGGTGTCCGCGAGGCTTTCGATGCGGTCGGTGGCGGGGGGCCGGTTGCCGCGGTAGAGGACGACGAGTCGCTCGCCCATCTCAGGCTCCGACGGGGACGGCAATGTACTTGTACTCCAGGAACTCGTCGATGCCGACAAGTCCGCCCTCGCGGCCCAGGCCGGACTGCTTGACGCCGCCGAAGGGCGCGGCGGGGTTGGAGACCAGTCCGGTGTTGATGCCGATCATGCCGCTTTCGAGGCGTTCAGCGACACGCAGGGCACGGTCGAGGTTCTGGGTGAACAGGTAGGCGGCCAGGCCGAATTCGGTGTCGTTGGCGGCGGCGACTGCCTCGTCCTCGGTCTCGAAGGCGCGGATCGCGGCGACGGGGCCGAAGATCTCGGTGTCGATGATGGCGGAGTCGGGGGCGATGCCGGTGAGGACGGTGGGCGGGTAGAAGCAGCCCGGTCCCTCGGGGAGTTCACCGCCGGTCAGGGCGGTGGCACCGCGCTTGACGGCGTCCCGCACCAGGTCGTGGGCCTTGCTGCGGCCGGCGAGGTCGATGAGAGGGCCGACGTCGGTGCCGGGTTCGGTGCCGGGCCCGACGGTGAGGGCGGCCATGCGGGCGGTGAGTCGCTGGGCGAACTCGTCGGCGACGGAGCTCTGGACGAAGATGCGGTTGGCCGCGCAGCAGGACTCGCCCATGTTGCGCATCTTGGCGACCATGGTGCCCTCGACGGCCACGTCGAGGTCGGCGTCGTCGAAGACGATGAGGGGGGCGTTTCCGCCCAGTTCCATGGAGGTGCGGATGACGGTGTCGGCACACTGGGCCAGCAGGATCCGCCCGACCTGGGTGGAGCCGGTGAAGGAGAGCTTGCGGATCTTCCCGCCGCGCAGGAGGGGTTCGACGACGCCGGCGGCGTCGGTGGTGGTGACGATGTTCAGCACCCCGGCCGGAAGGCCCGCTTCGGTGAGGATCTCCGCCAGGGCGAGGCTGGTCAGGGGGGTCTGGGGGGCGGGTTTGAGGACGATGGTGCAGCCGGCTGCGACGGCGGGGCCGATCTTGCGGGTGCCCATCGCCAGAGGGAAGTTCCAGGGAGTGATGAGGAGGCAGGGGCCGACGGGCTGACGGGCGACCAGCAGACGGTTCCTGCCGTCGGGGGCGGTCATCATGCCGCCGTCGATACGCACGGCTTCCTCGGAGAACCAGCGGAAGAACTCCGCGCCGTAGGCCACTTCGGCACGCGCCTCGGCCAGGGGCTTGCCCATCTCCAGGGTCATCAGCAGCGCGAGGTCTTCGGTGCGCGCGATGATGATGTCGTAGGCGCGGCGCAGGATCTCGCTGCGCACGCGCGGCGGGGTGGCGGCCCAGGCGGCCTGCGCGGCGACCGCCGCCTCGACCGCACGACGGCCGTCGGCGGGTGAGGCGTCGGCGATCTGGCACAGTTCCTCGCCGGTGGCCGGGTTGTCGACGGACAGGGTCCGGCCGGACTCGGCGTCCTGCCAATCGCCGCCGATGAACAGCTGCTTGGGAACATCACGGACGACAGTCATCGTGGGTATCTCCTTGTGGGTGCAGAGGGGCTGCCGACCGGTCAGCGGATGCGGTCGAGCGTCTTGTAGTAGGCGCCCGCGAAGGGCAGGAACCAGGCAGTGCCGTTGTAGAGGGGGATGCGGGGCGGGGCGATGTCGCGGACGGGGTTGGCCTCGGGGTGGCCGTCCAGCACCTCGGCCATGACGTGCCCCATGTGGGTGGCCATCTGCACACCGTGGCCCGCGTATCCCATGGAGTAGTGGACGCCGTCCTCGGTCTGCCCGGCGTGCACGATGCGGTCCATGGCGAAGCCGACGGAGCCGCCCCACACGTACTCGATCCTGGTGCGGGAGAGCTGGGGGAAGATCTCGCACATCTCACGGAACAGAACGGCCCCGCTCTTCTTGTCCGAGGTGGGGTCGGACGGTGCGAAGCGGGCGCGGCCGCCGAACAGCAGCCGGTTGTCCGGGGTGAGCCGGAAGTAGTGGCAGACCTTGTTCGAGTCGACGATGAGGCGGGCCTTGGGAATGATGTCCCCGGCGAGCTCCTCGCCCAGCGGCTCGGTGACGATGATGAAGCTGCCCACGCAGACCTGCTGGCGACGCAGCCAGGGGAAGTTCTTGTCGGTGTAGGCGTCGGTGGCCATCATGACCTGCCCGGCACGGATGACTCCGCGCTCGGTGCTGACCTCGAACCGGCCGGCGGCAGTACGCCGCACGCCGATGGCAGCGTTGCGCTCGTGGATCTCCACACCGGCGCGCTCGCACGCCTCGGCCAAACCGCGCACGAAGCGGCCGACGTGCAGGGCCGCACTGAACGGGTCGAGGAGGCCGCCGTGGTAGGCGTCGGATCCGATCTCGGAACGCAGCTCGGCCTTGCCGATCAGAGTGGTCTCGTGTCCGAAGTGCTTGGCCAGGGCGCGCTGTTGGGCCTTCTTGGCTTCGAAGTGGGCGGGGCGGGAGGCTACGCCCAGGCGTCCGACGCGGCGGAACTGGCAGTCGATGGACTCCTCGTTCACGAGCCGCTCGACGGTGTCCACGGCCTCGCCGTAGGAGTTGTATATCTCGCGGGCCCGCTCCAGTCCGTACCGGCGGATGGCCTGGCCCACGCCGATGGTGAAGCCCAGGTTGGCCATGCCGCCGTTGCGGGCGGAGGCACCGGAGCCGATCTGGCCCTTTTCGACGAGGGTGACGCGAGCGCCCTTGCGGGCGGAGTGCAGGGCGGTGGACAGACCCGTCAGGCCGGCGCCGATGACCACCAGGTCGGTGTCCTCGGTCAGCGGCTTGCCGGATCGGTCGGGAAACGCCCCGGCGGTTTCTATCCAGTAGGGAATCGTCTTCATGTCGGGTCCTTAGCGGGGAGTTTCGAAGATGGCGCGGCCGGGCAGCACCAGGGGCCCGGCCGACGGCGACGTCAGCGACCGTCGGATCGACGTCTGACTGGAGGGCGTTGGGGACCGGGACCTGCAGGGTGCGGACGTCACGTCGGTCCCAGCCGCTTCTACAGGACCCTTTCGAGGAAGGCCTGGGTTCGTTTCTCACGGGGGTTGCCCAGGACCTCGCGGGCATCGCCGCGTTCGACGGCGATGCCTTCGTCCATGAAGAGCACTTCGTCGGCGACTTCGCGGGCGAAGCCCATCTCGTGGGTGACGAGCAGCATGGTCATTCCGTTGCCGGCGAGGTCGCGCATGACGGCGAGTACTTCACCCACACGCTCGGGGTCCAGCGCGCTGGTGGGTTCGTCGAACAGCATGATGGTGGGTTCCATCGCCAGCGCGCGGGCGATGGCCACGCGTTGCTGCTGGCCGCCGGAGAGCTGAGCGGGGTACTTGTGGCCACAGCCCTTGAGGCCGACCTTGGCCAGCAGCTCTTGTGCCTGCTCCCGGCAGGTGGCGCGGTTTTTCTTCTGCACCAGCACCGGTCCGGACATGACGTTGCTTTCGGCGGTCATGTTCGGGAACAGGTTGAACTGCTGGAACACCATGCCGATGCGGGCACGCTGCTCGGCCAGCCGCTGCGGGCGGACGGCATGGTAGGCGTCGTCCTTCTCGACGTAACCGAAGTCCTCGCCGTTGACTCGCAGGACTCCGCGGTCGACGGTCTCCAGGCCGTTGATGCACCGCAGCAGGGTGGATTTGCCCGATCCGCTCGGTCCGATGATGCAGGAGATCTCTCCGGCCGCGACGGTCAGGTCGATGTCACGCAGGACCTGGTGACGTCCGAAGCTCTTGCACAGCTTGCGTGCGACGATCGTTCCGTCGGCGTTCACAGCAGGGACTCCCTCGTGGTGGGAACTGGCTGGCTCGCCCCCGGCTCGGCCGGCATGGCGGCCGGGGTCAGCCGCGCCCGGGTCGAGCGGGAGAAACGGCGCTCGATCATGGACTGCGGCACGCTCAGCACCAGCGTCATGATCAGGTACCAGAGGCTGGCCACGATCAGCAGCGGGATCGTCTGGTAGTTGCGGGCGTAGATCGACTGTGCGCTGTTCAGCAGGTCGGCGACGCCGAGCACGCTCACCAGCGAGGTCTCCTTGAGCATGCCGATCACCTGGTTGCCGGTGGCCGGGATGACCGCCGGCATGGTCTGCGGGATGATCACGTGCCGGAGCTTGGTGAACCCCGACATGCCCAAGGACTCCGCTGCCTCGTGCTGTCCGCGACTGACCGAGGCGAACCCGCCGCGGATGATCTCGGACATGTAGGCGGCCTGATTGAGGGTCAGCCCCACGATGGCCGCGGTCATCGGCGTCATGATCGCGTTCACGTTCACCGGCGTGGAGATGTCGGTGAACGGGACGCCGATCGAGAGGTGCGGATACAGGGCCGCGATGTTGAACCAGAAGACCAGCTGCACGAGCACCGGGGTGCCGCGGAAGAAGGTGATGTAGAGCTGGGCAAGCCCGGAGACGGGCCGCTGGTCCGACATGCGCATCACCGCCAGCACCAGCCCGAGCAGCGTGCCCAGGGCCATGCTCGCCGCGGTCAGGAGGAGCGTGATCAGCAGGCCGTTGAGGATGGTCTCGGTGGTGAAGTAGCTGAACACCACCGGCCATCGGTAGTTCTCGTTCGTCACCGCGGTCCACGCCAGACCGGCGACGATCGCGATCGCGACGGCCCAGGCGACGTAGTCGCGCGGACGTTTCGGCGTGATCCGCTTCTTTTCTTCGGCCAGCAGGGGTGACATCGGTCGGCTCCCGGTCTTCGTACCGATCAGATCCGTGGACATGTCAGTCCTGCGGGACGGCCATGGCCGCGGTCTTGATCCCGAGGTCCTTGAGACCCCAGCGGCCCAGCGCCTCGGTGTACTTGGGGTCGTCGATGATCGACTGGAGGGCGGCCTTCACCGCGGGGGTCAGCGGCGATTCCTTCTTCAGCGCGACGGTGGCGGGCTTGGTGGCCACCAGGGGCCTGAGGACGTCGAACGTCTTGGGCTGCTGCGCGGCCGCCCACTCGAGCGAGGTGAAGTCGTACATCACCGCGTCGATCCGCTTGGAGACCAGCTGGGTCAGAGCGTCGTTGACGCTGGGCAGGGTCACCGACTTGATGGCCGGCTTGCCCTGGCTCGTACAGTCCTGCTTGGACAGCTGGGGCAGCCACTGGAGCTCCGCGGTGCTGCCGGAGGGGACGGCGACGCGGTGCCCGCACAGCGTGTGGGTGCCCAGCTTCTGCGGGTTGCCGTAGGGGACGGACACGCCGGTCCCGGAGTTGATGTAGTCGACCATGTCGAGCACCTTCAGCCGGTCGCTGGTGGCGCCCATGGTGGAGCTGGTGAAGTCGTACCGATCGGCCTGCAGGCCGGTGATGATGGTGTCGAACTTGACGTTGTTGATCTGGAGTTTCAGGCCGAGCTTGGCAGCGATCAGCCGGGACATGTCCGGGTTGAAGCCGATCGGGGTCTTGTTGTCCGATGCCATGAACGTGGTGGGCGGGTACGACAGGTCCATCGCCACCGAGAGCGTGCCCTTGGCCTTCACCGTGGCGGGCAGCAGCTTCACCGCGTTCTGGTCCGGCTTCACGCCCACCGAGATGTCGTCGGTGTGCTCGGCGGACGCGCCGGCTCCCCCGCCCTGCGTCGTGCCCTTCGCCCCCGCGTTCTGCGCGGTGCCGGTCGACCCGCACGCGGCGAGCGCGAGGGCCAGGGCGGTGGTGACGAGCGGGATGCTCAGGTGCCTGTTGACCTGCATCGCGGCGGCCACGGCGCCTGCGGTGCGGAATGCGTTTCTGCGGCCTGTCCGGTTGGTTTCCATGGCGGTGCCTCCTGGGGATACGGGGATACGGGGAATCCGTGATGCGGGGACGACGTGCGGATCGGACGGGGGGGGTGGGTGAGCGGGTGCGCGTCGGGCGTCAGATGCCCAGCATCTGGTTGAGCTCGTCCAGGGACTTGACGGTCACGTAGTCGTAGCCGTGGGTGACCGGGTCGCAGCCGCGGTCCAGCAGGACGAGGTTGCGGAAGCCCATGTCGTGCATCGGCATCAGGTCGTAGCGGGTGTGCGAGGAGACGTGCACGAAGTCCTCGGGGGACGCGTCGAGCTGGTCGAGCATGTACTCGAACGCGGCGTAGCGGGGCTTGTAGTAGCCGGCCTGCTCGGCGGTGAAGACGGCGTGGAAGTCGGCGCCGAGCCGGGGCACGCTCTCGGCGAGGACGGAGTCGTCGGCGTTGGAGAGGATCACCAGCTTGTAGTTCTCGCCCATCTTCTTCAGCGGCTCCGGCACGTCGGCGTGCGGGCCCCAGCTGCGCACGCCGTCGGCGAACCGCTTGCCCGCGTCCGGGGCCGCCTTGATGCCCCACTTGCGGCAGACGCCCTCGAAGGCGGCCTGCAGCGTCTGCTCGTAGGGGTAGTACTTGTCGAGGACCGAGTCGTAGCGGTAGCCGCGGAACTCCTTGACGAACTGGTCCCACTGCTCGGCGGGGATCTGGTCGCCGACGAGTTCACGCGTGATGGGCGTCATCGGCCACTCGATCAACGTCCCATAGCAGTCGAACGAGACGTACTTCGGGCGGAACTGGAACGAGGGAATGGGCATGGAAGTGCTCCACTTTCTTGCGTCGGGGAAGTGGTCAGGGCCGGTGCGGGCCCTTTTAGGCATGCTCACGACAGAGACGTCATGAGGGGGTGATGACGTCGGCAACCGCTGGGGATCAGGCGGCGCCGACTCCTGCCGGAGCAAGGAAGTCGACAGGGTGCTCCGTGGTGCCGTCGAGCGCCAGGTCGGCGGCGATCTCGCCCATCGCGGGCGAGAACTTGAAACCGCTGCCGGAGAACCCGGCCATGACGATGATGTCGTCCTCGCCGGGGAGATGACCGACGATCGGGTTTCCGGACTCCGTGTAGCCCTCCATGTAGGCCGACATCCTGATGGGGTCGGGGTTCAGGTCGGGCATGAGTTCACCGATGAGCTCGCGGAAGACACCGAGTTCCTCGGGGCGGACGGTACGGTCGAGCCGGTCGGGCTCGGGCACCGGCGCATGGTATTTGACGGAGAGACCGAGCTTGACGGAGATGCCGTCGGGCGACGGGATCCCGAAGCAGTCGTGGGGCGCGGCGCGCACGAAGGAAGGGGCACCGCCCGCGAACCAGTCGTGGCGGGTGGGCAGGTGCCAGGAGCAGATCACCCGGCGGACGTCGATGGTCCGGGGCAGGTCCGGGAGCAGGTTGTTGATCCAGGGGCCCACGGTCACCACGGCGGCGTCCACGTGGTCCGTGCCCTGGTCGGTGACGATCCGCACCCCGCCGCCGGCCGCGGGGGCGACCTCGCGCACCGTGGTGTAGCGGTGCAGCCGGGCGCCCAGGTGCTCGGCACGGGCGGCGGCGGCCTGGATCGACGCCTCCGGCCTGATGACGGCGCCCAACCGGTCGAGGACAGCGGTGTGTCCGTCCGGGAGCCGGTGCTGCGGGTAGCGGCGGGCGAGTTCCTCCCGGTCCAGTACCTCGTGATCCAGCCCGTGTGCGGCGCTGGTGGACAGGAGGAGGCGCATGGACGGTGAGGCGGTCTCTCCCATCACAAGGCTGCCGCTGCGGCGTAGCAGCGACCGGCCCGTCTCCGCCTGGAGCTGCTCCCACAACCGGTCCGCCAGCCGCAGCAGCGGGATGTACCCCGGCTCGCCGAGGTGGGCGGCTCGGTAGATACGGCTCTCGCCCCCGGCCGCGCCGCGGTCGTGACCCGGTGCGTAGCGGTCGTAGCCGATGACCTCGGCTCCGCGGGCGGCCAGTCGCCACATGGTTTGGCTGCCCATGCTGCCGGCACCGATCACGGCGACGCGCTTCGGGATGCGCATGAGGTCGCTCCTCTCGATGGTGTGGTGGGTGGCAGTGGGGCCCCAGCACTGTGCGGACACCGTGTGGACCTTTCCGGTTCGCGTCCTGCTGGGGATGGCGTTCACTCTCCGCCCGGGAGAACCCGCAGGGCAACCCACACTGTGTTCCGCCTCCAGGCCTTCTTGAGACGGTCTGTCACGGCGGACGACCGGGCTGCCCGAATGACGGGCCGCCTCTTGTCACGATGAGTGGCCGATGCGAAGGTGAGCCCGATTCCCCTCGGAAGAAAGCACCACTTATGCCACCCATACGTCACGCAACCGGGCACTTCCCCACGCTCAGGGAGGTACTGCGCCTGCCCGTGCTCGCCGAAGGGATGCCTCGCGTGCTGGCAGGCGAGTCACGGCTGGACAGCCCGGTGCGCTGGGTGCATGTCACAGAGCTGCTCAACCCCGCGGACTTCCTGGAGGGCGGCGAGCTGATCCTGACGACCGGTGTGCCGCATCCCGAGAAGGCCTCCGAGCTGCGCGGCTACGTCGACCAGCTCTCGGACGTCGGCGCGGCCGGCCTGATCGTGGAGCTCGGGTACCGGTACCAGAAGGTGCCCCAGGAGCTGGTGGCGGCGTGCCGTGCCCGTGATGTGCCGTTGGTCGAGCTGGCCCGTGGCGTCCGGTTCATCGACGTCACACACACGGTGCACGCGCTCATCCTCGACGCCCAGGGGGCCCTGCTGCGCCGCGGGCGGGACATCCAGGACATCTTCACGGCCCTGACACTGCGGGGCGCGGACCCCGAGGAACTGGTGCACACCACCGCGGAGCTCACCGGAGCCCCCGTGGTGCTGGAGGATCTCACCCACCGGGTCCTGATGTGCGAGCTGCTCGGCCGGCCGTACGAGCCGGTGGTGTCGGCCTGGTCGCGGCGTTCGCGGGCCGCCCCGACGCCGGAGAGGATCACGCCGAGCGGCCCGGAGGGGTGGCTGATCGCGCCGGTGCAGGACCACCACGGCCCGTGGGGGCGGCTGGTGCTGCTGGAGGACCGGCTGAGCGCCGAGCCCGACCCGGAGCACGTCCTGGTGCTGGAGCGTGCGGCGATCGCACTGACCATGGCGCGTCTGGCGGGGCAAGCCTGGTGGGAGCGGCGAGCCCACCGCTCCGTACTGCGGGACCTGTACGAACGGCGTTTCCGCTCCCCCGCGGACGCCCGCGCCCGCGCCGAGGCACTGGGACTGCCCACCCTCGGACACCGCCTGTTCGCCGTGGTCATCCGCCACCCGTACACCGGCACCGAGGGGGAGCACCTCGACGAACGGATCGCGAAGGCGCTGACGCACACCGGTGTCCGCGCCCTGGTCGGCGAGACGGCCCCGGGCCGCATCGGTGTCCTCATGGCTCTGGCACAGGCGAGCGGCTGGCAGCCGGTCGCCGAACGGATCGGCCGCCTGGCCCGGGAAGAACTCGGACCGCGGGCAGTCGTCGCCGTCGGCCCCGGGGTGACCGATCTCGGCGGGATCGCCCGGTCGTGGCAGGAGGCGGAGCAGACGGCCGAGGCGATCACACCGGCCTCCCCCGAGCGGTGGTTCTACGTCCCCGCCGACGTCCGGCTGCCGGAGTTGCTGGGCATCCTTCGCGAGGACACCCGTCTTCAGCGGTACGCCGAACGGCAACTGACCCGCCTCATCGAGCACGACGACCGCAACAGCGGCGATCTTGTCCCGGCACTGCGCGCCTATCTGGCGGCGGCCGGGAACAAGTCGGTCGCGGCGAAACGTGCCGGGATGTCCCGGCAGGCGTACTACCAGCGCCTGCACACCATCGAGCGGCTCCTCGGCTGCGACCTGGAGTCAGGACTGGAGCGCACGTCCCTGCACGTCGCGGTGCTGGTTCTGGACGCGGGAGAAGCAGCGGCAGAGGGCGCGCGGGACTGACTGGCGGGCGGCGTCGTCCCCGCCGCCCACCGCGGAACAACATGGCTCAGAGGAACTCGATCAGCCTGTCGGTGAACTCGGCGGTGGTCGCGGTTCCACCCAGGTCACGGGTGCGGGTATCGGTCTTGGCCAGGACCGACGCGATCGCGTCCGTGATGTCCTTGGCCGCGGCCGGGTGGCCGAGGTGGTCGAGCATCATGGCCGCGGACCAGATCGCGCCCAGCGGGTTGGCGATGCCCTGGCCCGCGATGTCGGGCGCCGAGCCGTGTACCGGCTCGAACATCGAGGGGAACTCGCCCTCGGGGTTGAGGTTGGCCGCCGGGGCGACGCCGATCGATCCGGCGACCGCGGCGGCGAGGTCGCTGAGAATGTCGCCGAAGAGGTTGGAGGCGACGACGACATCGAAGCGGGCGGGGTCGAGGACGAACTTGGCCGCCAGCGCGTCGATGTGCTCCTGGTCCCAGGAGACTCCGGGGTGCTCGGTGGCCCGCTCGGCGATCAGCTCGTCCCAGAACGGCATGGTGTGAATGATGCCGTTGGACTTGGTGGCGGAGGTGAGCTTCCCCCGGCGGCGGGCGGCGAGCGAGAACGCGAAGTCCGCGACACGGGTGACCCCGGCCCGGGTGAACACCGCTTCCTGGACGGCCAGCTCCTCGGCCGTTCCCTGGTTCAGCCGTCCGCCGATCTCGCTGTACTCGCCCTCGACGTTCTCCCGCACGACGACGAGATCGACCTCGCCCGGCCGCGCGCCGCGCACCGGACTGTCGATGCCCGCGAAGACACGGACGGGCCGGAGGTTGACGTACTGGCGGAAGCTGCGCCGTATCGGGATCAGCAACCCCCACAGCGAGACATGGTCCGGCACCCCCGGGTAGCCGACGGCGCCCAGCAGGATCGCGTCCTTGTCGCGCAGCTGGTCGATCCCGTCGGCGGGCATCATCGCGCCCTCCCGCAGGTACCGCTCGCACGACCAGTCGTAGGACGTGTAGGACAGGCTGAAGCCGTGGCGGCGGCCGAGAACATCGAGCACCTGCTGCGCTGGGGGCAGTACCTCGGCGCCGATGCCGTCGCCGGGGATCAGGGCAATGCGGTGGTTGGTCGTCATACCGTCGATTGCAGCAAGGCGGTCCACGGGGCGTCCAAGACGTAAAGCGGATACCCCTTATAAGCGGCGCCTATCAGCTGCCGGCGGCTGACAGGGCGGCCGTGACGAACGCGGCGGCCGCAGGCGACAGGCTGCCTCGGCGGCTGACGAGAGCGATGTCCAAGGTGGTCTCCGGCTCGATGTCCAGGACGCGGGCGCCCAGCTGCCGGGCGAGGTCCCGCCAGGAATCCATGACCACCGCGAGCCCGACCCCGGCCAGTACCAAGGGCATGAGCGACACCCGGTGCTCGGTCTCGGCGGCGACGGTGAACTCGATGCCCTGTTCCCGGAGCGCGTCGACGTAGGCGCGCATTCCGGTACCCGGCTGCCCGACGATCAGCCGCTGTCCGGCAAGCTCCTGACACCCCACCGCTGTCCGATCAGCGAACGGGCCGTCGGCCGGCACCATCAGCGCAAAGCGCTGCCGCCCCAGCGCATGGCAGACGACCTCTTTGTCGGAAAGCGGCCCGGCGGACGCCAAGAGCCCCAGTTCCACGGCACCCGTGCGCACCATGTCGGTCACGTCACGCGCGGTGAACGCCGCTTTGATGGCCACGGAGACGCCGGGATACCGGTGACTGAAGGCACTCACCAGACTCGTCAGCGGCTCCACCGCCTGCGAGGGCACGGATGCCACGTCCAGGCGCCCCTCTCGAAGCTCGTGCACCGCCGCGACACTCGCTCGCGCCGTCTCCAAACTCCGCACTGCCTCGCGGGCAGGCTCGATCAGAGCCCTTCCGGCTTCCGTCAGCACTGCCCTGCGCCCGATGCGATGGAACAACTCGGAACCGAGATCACGCTCCAGTGCCCGCACGGCCTGCGACAGCGACGGCTGCGACACGTACAGAGCCGAGGCCGCACGGTTGAACCCCCCACGATCAACGATCGCAAGGAAGTACTCCAGTTGCCGAACATCCATTACGCACCCTCTACGAAGCACGACCCCCGATGCAGCAGAAGATCACGTCCGTGACCCTGCCGAAGAGCACGCGGGTCAGCCGGACCAGGGGTGAGCCAGGTCCCGCCGCAGCGGAGCCATCCAGTCGCGGATGGCGTTATCTCGTGCCCAGCGATCCTATTGGTTGAGAAATTCACCTACCGAGGCAGATCAAGTAAGGCTCACCTAAGCATAATGACCGAGCCCTCATTGCCCGAATGCTGCCCTGGCTGTCCGGCAATGACCCCGCCCTGACGGTCCTGCGGGCCCGTTCCGCCGACCAGGATCCGACCCCGGAGCAGCTGGCTGCGGTACGGGAGCAACTGGGTCTGGACGAGGGACCGTTCACGCATCTCGCGCACTGGTTGGGCGGGTTGCCTCGCTGCGACGAGTGCCTTCGCGGTCTCCATAACCCTGATGCTCGGGGCGCTCGCGGTCACCATCGCGGTCGCGGCGCTGGTCAGTGCCCGCACCCTGTATCTCGGCTCCCGGCGACGACCGCACCGGGGGGCAGGGGCCATCGGCGTCGGCGTCCTCGCCTCGCTCCCCAAGTTCCTGCTCGCCTCACTCCTCGCCACCGTGTGCGGGGTGTGGCTGGGCTGGTTCCCGTCCAGCGGGCGGGAGGGACCGCCGTCCATGGTGCTGGAACGTAAGGCCGACAGAGGTACTGAGTCGCAGCCGTCTCCCGGCGCAGGTCCGAGAGCCGGAAGCAGATCAGCGTTCCGTGAGCGCAACCGCCATGCGGGTCCGCCGCGGCCCGGACTCCGTCACCGGCCTCCCCGAGGGATGTGCCTGGTGCATGCCGAGTTCGACTGCGACGGCGCAGACGAGGTGAAGGTCCGAGCCACCTCGCTGCTGGACGTACAGCAGCGCCGGAGAACCTGGCCGCCTTCCTGCGCGGCTTCCGCAAGCTCCTGACTCAAGACGCGAGGGAGCGAGCGGTGTGGAAGCCTGTGCGGTCGCCACCAGGTGGACCGTCGCCGCGGTGACGACCGCACAGGAACCCTCGGTACGCGCGGGCCGGTGTGGCCGGAAAGGACACCACCCCGGCCCGACCGCGTCATCGCCGCGCCGCTCCCGATGTGCCGACCTCCACCGCGGCCGCCCATGCCTGGAGTCCCTGGTCCACCGCCGTCTCGTCGATCACCAGGGCCGGGATCATCCGCACGACCTGGTTCCAGGCGCCACACAGAAGCAGGAGCAGACCCTGGTCGACAGCGGCACGCTGCACGCGGGCGGCCGTCTCGGGGTCCGGCCTGCCGTCCTCGGTGACGAACTCGGTGGCGAGCATGAGCCCGAGGCCGCGTACGTCGCCGATGCCTGCGGTCCGCTCGGCCACCGCCTCCAGGCCCTGGCGAAGGCGCTTGCCCATCGCCTCGGCGTTCTCGACGAGCCTCTCGTCGCGGACGACGTCAAGGGTGGCGCAGGCCGCGGCGCAGGCGACGGCGTTGGCGCCATACGTACCGCCCTGCGAGCCGGGCCACGCCTTGGCCATCAGCTCCTCGGAGGCGGCGATTCCTGACAGCGGGAAGCCGCTGGCCAGGCCCTTGGCGGTGACGAGGATGTCCGGCGTGACGCCGAAGTGGTCGTGACCCCAGAAGCGACCGGTGCGGCCGACGCCCGTCTGTACCTCATCGAGGATCAGCAGGAAGCCGTGGCGGTCCGCCCGCTCCCGCAGGCCCTCCATGAAGGCGCGGTTGGCAGGGACGTATCCACCCTCGCCGAGCACCGGCTCGACGATGATCGCGGCCGTGTCGGCGGGCGAGGAGATCGTCTGGAGCGTGTAGTCCAGCTCCTTCAGCGCGAAGCGGGTCGCGGTCTCCTCGTCCCAGCCGTACCGGTACGCAGACGGGAACGGAGTGACGACGACACCGCTCATCAGCGGGGAGAAGCCGGACCGGAAGCGGGTGCCGGAGGTCGTCATAGAGGCGGCGGCGACCGTACGGCCGTGGAAGCCGCCGTGACAGACGATGACATTGGGGCGGCCGGCGGCCTGCCGGGCCAGCCGCAGCGCGGCCTCCACCGCCTCGCTGCCGGAGTTGGTGAAGAACAGGCTGTCGAGCCCCTCGGGCAAGACCTCGCCCAGCTTGTCGACAAGCCGCCGCAGCGGCTGGTGCATGACTGTCGTGTACTGGCCGTGGACGAGGGTGCCCACCTGTTCCTGGGCGGCCGCTACGACCCTGGGGTGGCAGTGCCCGGTGCTGGTCACGCCGATGCCGGCGGTGAAGTCGAGGTAGCGGCGGCCATCCTCACCGTAGAGGTGGACGCCCTCTCCCCGGGCCGCCACCACGGGCGTGGCCTGGCGTAGGTGCGGCGACAGTGCAGTCATGTTCGTCTCCCGGCGGATCGTCGGTCTGGCTCCGGTCCGGTCGAGCATCTCCGCGTACCTCGATGACACCAATGCGCGATCTGTCCGCCCCCGCCACGGCATCTGGACGTTGTGTCAGCCGCACCCGGCATCACGCCCCGCTCGTCCTGCTCACAGCAGCCCTTTCAGAGCTCTTGCGCAGGTCAGCGAGGATTGTCAGGGTGACGGAGCACCCAGGGAGGCCCCATGCACGAGAACCACCACACGGCTGCGCGGCCCGTCACCGACGGTCCTGACGCCTCCTTGGCAGGCCCGGACATGGCCACCGCCAACCATCCGCTCACCGTGGCCGACGTCCTGACCCTTCCCGTCCTCGCCGCCGGGCAGCCACAGGTCGTCACCGGAGCAGACTTCCTCGACCGCGCCGTCCGCTGGGTTCACATGACCGAGCTGACCGACCCTGCGTCCTTCCTCAAGGGCGGCGAGCTCGTGCTGACGACCGGTATGCCGCTGCCCGAGGAGCCGGCCGGCGTACGCCGCTACGTGAACGAACTCGCCGACGTCGGCGCGGCGGCCCTGGTCATCGAACTGGTCCGCCGATACCACCGCCCGCCGGACGCCCTGGTCCATGCCTGCGAGGCGCGCGGGCTCCCCCTCGTGACCCTGGCCAAGGACGTCAACTTCCTTGAGGTCACACAAGTCGTCCACGCTCTCATCCTCGGCAACCAGGCCGAGGAGATGCGCCGGACCCAGCGCATTCACGAGGCGTTCACCGCCCTCACCCTGCGCGGCGCTGTGCCCGAGGAGGTCGTACGTGCCGCCGCCGAGATGAGCGGCCATACCGTCGTACTGGAGAACCTGGCCCACCAGGCACTCATCTGCGCGCCCTCCGCAAGCACGGTCGAGGCAGCGCTCAGCGACTGGGAACGGCGCTCACGAGCGACACCTCCCGCCGGCCGCACATCCGTGTCCGGACCCGGCGGCTGGCTCGTGACATCCGTGGAGTACCAGGGCGAAAGCTGGGGCCGGGTGGTCATGCTGCCCGCTCCGTCGGGCCGCCCCACCCCCTCGACATTCGGCCCGACGGCTGCGACCGTTCTGGAGAGAGCTGCGATGGCCCTCACCATCGCCCGCGTCATCCACCCCGTGTCCTGGGAACGCACCGCACACCGCGATCTCCTGCGCGACCTCGTCGGACAACGTCACCACTCTCCTGCTGACGCCGCGGCCCGGGTCGCCGCACTGGGTCTGTCCACCAAGGACTGCGGCTTCATGGCCGTGCTCGCGGACTTCCCCCAAGAGACGGACGCGACGAAAAGCGAGGCCCTCCTCTGCGAAGAGCTGAGGAAGCAGGGGACACAAGCCCTCGTCGGCGTTCTCGGCCCCACGCGCCTCGGCATCCTCCTGTCCCTGCGCTCCGGCCAGCCCTGCCCACCCGTGGTCGAACATCTGAGCCGCACCGTACTCGAGTTGGCGCCGGGGGCCACCGTCAGCGCGGGCAGCGAGGCGGCGGACCTCTTCGATGTCGCCCGATCCTTCCGCGAGGCGACCCGCGTCACCGAAGCCACCGAGCCCGGTCAGCCGCTCCCGCCGGGACGCTCCTACCACAAGCCATCCGACATCGGCCTGCGCCGCCTTCTCTTCGCGCTCCGGGAGGACATCCGGATCCAGGACTTCACCGAGCGCCGGCTCAGCCGGCTCCTCGACCATGATGCCCGCCACGGGACGGACTTGCTGACGACCTTGCGCCACTACCTTGACGCGGCAGGCAACAAGACCCTGGCAGCCCGCTCCGGCGGTCTGTCGCGCGAGACCGTCTACCAACGTCTGCGCAGCATCGAGCGGATACTCGACTGCGATCTCGAGTCCGGCGAACACCGCACCGAACTACACGTGGCACTCACAGCGCTCGACGTCCTGCGGGCCAGGTGAGCCGGTAGGAATCAACAGGCCGACGGCGCTCGCGGCATACGAGGAAGCCCGTGCGTCATACGTGCGTCACCGCCGCATGCGTGCGTCAGAGACGCCGAGACCACGATCATGACGTGGCAAGGTTGCGTCCGCGGAAGTGGTGTATGGGTTCGACCTGGTCCGGGAGTTCGCTCCGGCATCGGGGTGGAGTCCGCATAGGCGAACGGCCACCGGCTGATCTTCGAAATGTCGAAGCCCGAAGGAGATCAGCACGATGACCGCACCTGAAAGTCGCCCCTGCACGCCCTCGCGGAAGACAACCTCGCCGCGGCGAGTCCCGATCTGCTGCACACGATGATCAGACGTTCGCCGACGCGCTCATGTCCGCCGAGGCCGACGCCCTCTGCAACGCCGAATACGGCCAGGTCAGCGAGGAGAGAGTCAATCACCGCAGACGGCTATCGCCCGCGTGAGTGGGACACGAGGGCCGGCACGATCGAACTGGCTGTCCCCAAGCTCTGGACCGGTAGCTACTTCCCGCACTGGCTTCTCGAACGCCGACAGCGAGCCGAGCAGGCCCTCATCAGGGTGGTCGCCACCGCCTACCTGCTCGGCGTCTTCACTCGCCGTGTCGATAAACGCGCCGAGAGCCTGGGTGTCACCCAGCTGTTGAAATCCCAGGTCAGCGCGATGGCCAAGCATCTGGACGAGCAGGTCGCCGCGTTCCTCAACCGTCCCCTGGACCAAGGCACTTACTCGTTCGTCCGGGTCAATGCCCTGACTCAGAAGGTCCGCGAGGGCGGCCGCATCAGTCCAGGCCGAGGGTCTCGCGGTGGCCGTCGGCGTTGACGGCGACCGCGATCAGCGCGTGGACGTTGAGGATGGTGCGGGCTGGCCGGCCTTCCTGCGCTCGCTCGTCGCCCGCGGCCCGTCCGGCGTCCAACTGGCCATCTCCGACGCCCACATGGGCCTAATCAACGCGATCGGCGCCACGCCGCCCGGGGCGAGCTGGCAGCGCTGCCGCACTCACCACGCCCGCGTCCCTGCTCAGCCAGGTGCCCAAGTCGGCCCAGCCCTGGGTGGCCACGCTGCTGCGGACCATCTTCGAACAGCCCGACGCCGACGCCGTCCAGGCCCAGATGAAGCACGTGCTCGACGCTCTGGAGGCGAAGTTCCCCAAGTCCGCCGAGCATCTCGACGCCGCGCAGGCCGACGTGCGGGCGTTCGCTGTCTTCCCGCGCGAGATCTGGCGGCAGATCTGGTCGAACAACCCGCAGGAACGCCTGACCAAGGAGAGTCGCACCGACGTGGTCGGCATCTTCCCCGACCGCGCCGCCCCTCCGACGGGTCGGGGCGGTCTTGGCCGAGCAGAACGATGAGTGGACCGAGGCCGCCGCTTCAGGGGACTCGACCTCCTCGCGGGGGCCCGCCTCCACCCGATCGCGTCAGAAACCGACGCCACCGCCCTGCCCACCGAACTCACCACACAACCTCAAAGAAGAGATCACCGAGTGGCCGTAGACCTCGGCCCGCAGGACGCGGCGGGTCGAAGGACAAGCTCAGCAGAGAGTCCACCCCAACCTGGCAGCGGCAGGCGTGATCCGCCCGGGAAACCTTCCGGAACCGCAACAGCAGCGTGCCCCCCGTTACCTTTTTCGTGGCTCCGCGATGGGGCCTCCGGCCTTCGGGTCCGGCATGACTTCCCCCTCCTGTTGTTGATGATCCGGGGGGTGGTGTCACCGGGTCCGTAGGCATCGACGGACCGCTGCTGAGGGGCTTTAGCACCGGCTTCACCCGAGCCGGAAGAGCTCTCCGTAACGTGGATGTGGCGGCTCGGTGCCGTGCCAAGGCCGGACGAAAGCGTGATGGAGGGGCCTGCGCGTGATCGACACCGGCTACATCGACGTCTTCCTCGGCCTGGACGTCGGCAAGGGCGAACACCACGCCACCGCCGTCACCCCGGCCGGGAAGAAGGCGTTCGACAAGCGCCTGCCCAACACCGCGCCCAAGCTCCGCGAGCTGTTCGCGAAACTCCAGGCCGAGCACGGAACCGTGCTGGTCGTGGTCGACCAGCCAGCCTCGATCGGCGCCCTGCCGCTGGCTGTTGCGAAGACATGGGCTGTTCGGTCGCCTACCTGCCGGGGCTGACGATGCGGCGGATCGCCGACCTCTACCCCGGTGAGGCCAAGACGGACGCGAGGGATGCGTTCATCATCGCCGAGCTGGAGATGATCGTCGGGTTCGACGACGACCTGGCCGGCGAAGCCACCAGAGTCGCCAACCGACTGCACGGCCTGCTGACCCAGATCCATCCATCGCTGGAACCGGTGCTGGGGCCGGGGTTGCAGCACCCGGCCGTCCTCACGCTGCTGGAGCGTTTCGGATCTCCGGCACAGATCCGCAAAGCGGGCAGGCGGCGCCTAATGAGCCCCTTTGATCCTCTGCTGGATCACACCGGCGCCTGGAGGAGCCCACTGCAGCCAATTTTGTGCGCGCAGAGAACACTCGGGCGGCGCTACCAGACAAGCATCGCTTGTACGGACCCGTAACTTCTACACGCAAGGGGCCTGCCTGCAACTACGGCCCCGCGCGCTGTATCAAGGGAGTGAGTCATGAATTCACAGGTGAAGGTATTCGGGTTCGGCATGCCGTGGGAGTCGTTGTACGGGTACAGCCAGGCCACCCAGGTCGGTGACACGGTTTACGTGTCGGGGCAGCTGTCTCATGACCGTCACGGCAACTTCGTGGGCGCCGGCGACTTCGAACTGCAGGTCCGCACCACACTGGAGAATCTGGACCTGGTGCTGAGGCAGTTCGGAGCCGAGCGCAGCCAGATAGTGGAGACCACGGTTCTGGTGAGGAGCCTGCGGGAGAACTTCGACACGACAGCACGCCTTCACGCCGAGTACTTCGGGGAGCACCGGCCCACCAGCACGGTCATGGGAGTCTCCGACTTGGCCCTGCCGGACCAACTTGTGGAGATCGGCGCGCTCGTGCGTCTCGACGTGAAGCCATAGGTGAGAAGGCCGGCCTGATTTCTTCGGCCTCCTCATCCTGGATAGTTGCAGGTCAGCAGCGTGTGGACAGCCTGGACGATGGTGCTGATGCGGCGGGTGGAGCATCTGGCTCGCCGGAGCAGCCGCCAGGATTTCAGCTGGGCGAAGGCGCGTTCTCCCGGAGCTCGCAGGACCGGCGGCAACACCGGCACCGCGCTCCGTGCCGACTCAACACGCCCCCCCGCCACCACCCCCCAGCCGTGACCCCGCTGTGTTCGGCGCCCCACGGTCGCTCAGGTGGCGAGTAACCCTCGTCCATGGGTTCGTCACCAGCCCGGTAGTCCAGGGTGTCCGCGGCGTCCAAGAGGACGGTGCCGTCCAGCACCTCCGTCCCGTCCGGCTGGTAGACCTCGTCGCCCATCTCGGCGTTCACGCTTGCTCCTTGATTTTGTCGATCAGTACGACTGCGCCGTGCGAACGGCCGGCCCCGGACGGCCGACTCCCACGGCTGTCCCTAGGTGCGAGGTGGGACGGCGAAGGCCGTTCGGGTGCGTCGGTTCGGGGCGGCCGGTTCACGGGCGCGGGACGTTGCGCAGATTCGCGCGCGCCAGATGGACCATGCGTCCGACGCCGCCGGTGAGGACGGTGCGGCTCGCGGACAGCGCGAATCCGGTGACCTGTTCGGCGGTGATCTTCGGCGGGATGGCGAGGGCGTCGGGGTCCGTGACCACGTCGACCAGTACGGGGCCGCCGTGGGCGCAGGCCTCGCGCAGGGCGTCACGCACCTCGGCGAGCTTCTCCACCCGGATGCCCCGGGCACCGGCCGCGCAGCGATGGCCGCACGGGCGATGGCCGCGAAGTCGGTGTGAGGGTAAGCGGTGCCGTGCGGTGGCAGGCCGTCGACCATCATTCAGGGGAGTCGCCCACAAGGTCGCAGCCAGGCTAGGAGCGCGCCGAGCGAGCCATTTGCCCCAGCGTGTACCGGCCGCAGCCCGACACACCAGCCGTGTCGATGCGACTCCGCCAGGGCAGTGAGCCGGGTACGCCGGGACCGTCACGACGTGCCGCGGCAGCGGTGCTTTCCCGGGCAAGGCCTGTGCGTTCCACGACAAACCACCCGTGCAGCCCGTGCCTAGGGTGCTGAGGAGGAAACGCTCTTCTCAGTTTTTCGAGGCTTCAATGGAACTGCATTCCGGCACTGTCACCCGCGCTGTCAGGGCGCATGTCAGACCTCTCAACAGGCCGCCGCTTCCGCTGCCCGCGGAACTGCGGTACCGCGTCACCGATCCTCACGCCGTCGGTATGTCTCTCGGCCCCTTGATCGGCCCACGCATTCCGTGGGTGTTCGCCCGCGACCTCCTGGCCGGGGGGCTGCGGCGCCCCACGGGCTCCGGCGACGTCCGGGGCTGCCCGCGCACGGCCACCACCCGGACACCCTCCGCGTCGTCCTCAGGAACGGGTCGGGTACGGCCTTGATCGGCGCCCTCACTTCCCTCCTGGAGAAAAGTGCCCGTCCCTGACTCGTGACCCCGCGTTGTCATGTGCGACTCATGTGCGACGACCAATACCGCATCCCCAGTACCGAGTACGTCATCGAAAGGAATCAGCAATGCAGTTCGGGATTTTCAGCGTCGGTGATCTCACCGTCGATCCGACGACCGGGCGTGCGCCGAGTGAGCACGAGCGGATCAAGGCGATGCTCGCCATCGCGCTCAAGGCCGAGGAGGCCGGCCTCGACGTCTTCGCGACTGGCGAGCACCACAACCCGCCGTTCGTGCCGTCCTCTCCGACGACGATGCTCGGCTACATCGCCGCCCGCACAGAGAACCTGATCCTGTCCACCTCGACGACGCTGATCACGACGAACGACCCGGTGAAGATCGCCGAGGACTTCGCGATGCTCCAGCACGTCGCGGACGGCCGCATGGACGTGATGATGGGCCGCGGCAACACCGGCCCGGTCTATCCGTGGTTCGGCAAGGACATCCGGGACGGCATCGACCTCGCCATCGAGAACTACGCGCTGCTGCGCCGCCTGTGGGACGAGGACGTGGTGACCTGGGAGGGCAAGTTCCGTACGCCGCTGCAGTCGTTCACCTCCACCCCGCGCCCGCTCGACGGTGTCGCACCGTTCGTCTGGCACGGCTCCATCCGCTCTCCGGAGATCGCCGAACAGGCCGCGTACTACGGCGACGGCTTCTTCCACAACAACATCTTCTGGCCCGCCGGCCACACCAAGCAGATGGTGAACCTCTACCGCAGGCGCTTCGCCCACTACGGGCACGGCACCCCGGAGCAGGCCGTCGTCGGCCTCGGCGGCCAGGTGTTCATGCGCGAGAACTCCCAGGACGCGGTCCGCGAGTTCCGCCCCTACTTCGACAACGCTCCGGTCTACGGCCACGGCCCGTCCCTGGAGGAGTTCACCCGCGACACCCCGCTGACCGTCGGCTCCCCGCAGCAGGTCATCGAGCGGACCCTGTCCTTCCGTGACTATGTGGGGGACTACCAGCGCCAGCTGTTCCTCATGGACCACGCCGGGCTGCCCCTCAAGACCGTCCTGGAGCAGCTCGACATCCTCGGCGAGGAGGTCGTCCCGGTGCTGCGCAAGGAGTTCGCCGGCCTCAAGCCCGCCGGCGTCCCCGACGCGCCCACCCACGCCGCCCGCGTCGCCGCCAAGACGACCACCGCCGAAGGGAGTTCCCGGTGAGGCTCGTCGTCGTGGCGGCAGGGCTGAGCTCCCCGTCGTCCACCCGGCTCCTGGCCGACCGCCTCGCCGCGGCCACGCTCGACCATGTGAACGCCGAGGTCGAGGTGGTCGAACTGCGCGACCTCGCCACCGAGATCGCCCAGCATCTCGTCACCGGCTTCCCGGCCGCCCGGCTCGCCGCCGCGCTCGACACGGTGGCCGCCGCGGACGGCCTGATCGCCGTCACGCCGGTCTTCTCCGCGTCCTACAGCGGCCTGTTCAAGTCGTTCTTCGACCTCATCGACAAAGACGCCCTGACCGGAAAGCCCCTGCTCGCCGGCGCGACCGGCGGCACCGCCCGCCACTCCCTGGTGACCGAACACGCCCTGCGCCCCTTGTTCACCTACCTGCGCGCGCTCGTCCTGCCGACCGCCGTGTACGCGGCGTCCGAGGACTGGGGCGAAGAGGGCCTCGCCCACCGCATCGCCCGCGCGGGCACCGAGTTGGCCCGCTTCATGACCTCCACCGGAACCGAGGCCACCGGCAGCTCCCCGGGCCCCGGCAGAGTCCCCGCCCCCGCCACGGCCCCCGACGTCGACACCACCGCGGCGATCGCACCCCGCTCCCTGCACGGCGCGATCACTTCGGTCGACCCCACCGACGGGTTCGGCGCCGGTCTGATCCCCTTCGAACAGCGGCTCGCCGCGCTGAGCCGGTTCTCAGGCGGTGCGCGAACACGTCCGTCGGCACACTCCTGAACCCCCGCCGCCAGGGACGCCTCAGCGGCGGGACGGGACGGATGAGGGCGCTGGCGAAGCCTTGCTGCACATGTGGGACTGGCAGGGCAAGGCCGCGTGCCGAGGCGTGGACAGCGCGGTCTTCTTCTCTCCCAGCGGCGAGCGGGGCACGGCGCGCAGGCGTCGGGAGGAGGCGGGCGCGCGCGATCTGCCGCGCCGGTCCGGTGAGCGGCCCGTGCGCCCGCTTCGCTGTGGCCTCGCGGCAGCAGTACGGCGTCTGGGGCGGGATCACCGAGGCCGAACGCCGCTCAGGGGATGCGGTCGCGGGCTGACGGTGCCCCGGCCTGCCAACGGACAGTCACATCGCCAGTCGACTGACAGATGCCTGCAGGACAGACGTTCGGCAGAGTAGAGGACATGAGGCCGCCGTCGGCGGCATGACCTCGACCCTGGACTCGGCGCAGGCAACACCGATGCGACACCGACCACGGTGTGCGGACGGTCTCCCGGAGCACGGGCCGCGACGCGACAGGGCCGCTATCGCATCGAGCGGAGAACTCCTCATGTCCACACTGCCCGGGCTCACCCATACCCTCTCGCCACTGCCGCACGCAGGAGACGACCAGTTCTTCCGGTTGGGGCTGGCCGAGAAGGACTCTGTCGCGACGACCCGGGACGGAGGCCGTATCGTCATGAGACCGGGCGACCTCATCTTCTGTGATCCGGGACGACAACGCTCGCCGAGGTTTCCGGACGCCTGCGGCATGACGGTCTTCCGGCTGCCACGCTCTTATCTGGAACTCTCGGAAGCTGACTGGGACCAACTCACCGGAACGAGGGTCGCGGGCGATGCGGGACTGGGCGGGCTGGTCTCGGACTTCCTGTCGGTGTTGTCCGCCGGGGCCGACACGCACGCGCCTCAGGTGATTCACCAACTGACCCGCAACACCGTCGATCTCCTGGTCGTCCTCGTCATGGAACTCCTGCAAGGGGCGCAACGGAACGATCCGGCGGGGCCGTCCGCCCGCGACGAGATGCTCTCCCATGTCCGCGCCTACATCGAACAGCATCTGCCGGACCCCGACCTGTCCCCGCAGTCGATCGCACGCGCGAACCATATTTCCGTGCGCTACCTGCACAAGCTTTTCCAGGCCGACGGGATCACCGTGGGGCAGTGGGTGCGGCAGCGTCGGCTGGACTGCTGCCGGCGTGATCTGAGCAGGGCGCCGAACCGCAGGATCACCGTGGCGGCGGTGGCGCACCGCTGGGGGTTCACCAGCGCGGCCCACTTCAGCCGTGTCTTCCGGGCCACCTACGGCATGACACCGACCGACTGGCAGGCGCTGGGCGGCTGCCGCCGCGTCCGCCCTACCTGTTCGAGCTGACGCCGGTGAAGGGCCGCAGGGCGGTCGACGAGGTGCAATCCGGCGACATCGCTCTGCCGGCGCTGGACAAGGAGTGGGTGGTGGTGCCGGGCCGGCCCACGGACACTGTGGTGGTGTTCCCGGAGTACGACCTGTCGCCCGAGGCCCGCTACCCGGTGGCGATCGAGAGAACCCACGCGGTGGCCCGGTGAATCGCCGAACAGGGTGCGCAGGTGTTGTTCTACCCGGTCACCGTTTCCTCCTTCGGTACCGGTGGTGCTGCGCACGGCACTGGCGGCACTGTGGCTGCGCGCCGGCCTCGCCGATCGCCCGCGGCGTGCGACCACGCTGCGCTTCGCCGTCGGCGTGACGGTCTGTCAACTCGATTTGGTGGGGCTGTTGTTCCTCCCGGCCACGGGTCGACTTCCCGGCATCTCCGTGCATGACGCCGTGGCCTCCACGTCATATCGCGGAGCCTACGAGGCGGCCGCCACGATCGCCGTACGGGGGGCCTTCGAGCGGCAACAGAACATCGCCGCCCTGTGCGCCCTGGCCGGGGGCAGGCTGTTGATGGCCATCGCGATGTGGTGGCTGTACTTCGCCCGGCCCGCGCACACGCTGCTCGCCACGACGCACCAGGCGCACGGCAGACGGTTCACCTGGGCCTACGGGCACTACTTCGTGTTCGCGTCGGCCACCGCCGAGGGAGCGGGCCTGGCTGCCTACGCCGACCACCTCACGCGCCCCGCGGGGACCGCCGGGGTCCTGCCGGCCGCGCTGGGGGTCACGGTTCCGGCCGCCGTCTTCGTGTTCGCCGTCCGGGCGGTGCACCTCCGCCCGCACCGGCGCCGCAAGGCCGATGACGTCCCGTGCGCCGTCACCGTCGTCGGCCTGCTGCCGGCGACGTGGCTCCCTGCGCCCGCGCTGGTTGCCGGTGCGCTCTTGGGCGGTGTCGTCGTCGCGGTCACCCGGCAGAACCCCTGAGTCGCTCCCGCGAGGCCGGCGACCACCACCGCGTGCGAAGCACCCTCGGGCCGCCGGACCACCCGTGCGCTACAGGTCAACCCGCAGTGCACTGACCGGACATCGGGCCCGGCTCTTCCCCCGTAGCGTGATCGGCGAAGCAGCCGCCGCACGGTCGTCCGTGCACCTCGCCGATGTGTCGTCGGCTTGAGCGCGGCCTGTCGCAGATCCCACCCCATACGCCCCGTACGCCCTTCAGGAGGTTGTCGAAAGGTGTCCACGATGCCGGTCGGCGGGCTGATTCCCCGCGCCACCGACGACGCGGCGGACCTCGTCGTCCGCAACGCGAAGATCCACACCGGTGATCCCCGGCTGCCCCAGGCCGAGGCGATCGCCATCCGCGACGGAGTCATCACTACCGTCGGCGGGGACAAGGACGTGGCCGGGCAGGTCGGTTCCGCGACCCGGGTGGTCGACGCGCTGGGCCGCCGGATGATCCCCGGCCTCAACGACTCTCACCTGCACGTCATCCGCGGCGGCCTCAACTACGTGCTGGAGCTGCGCTGGGACGGCGTACGCTCCCTTCGCCAGGGCCTGGCCATGCTCCGGGAACAGGCGGCCCGCACCCCCGCGGGCCAGTGGGTACGGGTGGTCGGCGGCTGGTCCGCCGAGCAGTTCGCCGAACGGCGGCTGCCCACGGTCGCGGAACTCAACGCCGCCGCGCCGGACACCCCCGTCTTCATCCTGCATCTGTACCAGTCCGCCATCCTCAACCGCGCGGCCGTCAAGGCCGCCGGCTACACCAAGGACACCCCCGACCCGCGGGGCGGACAGATCATGCGGGGACGCGACGGCGACCCCACGGGCATGCTGCTCGCGGCCCCGAGCGCACTGATCCTCTACTCGACGCTGGCCAAGGCGCCGGTGCTGGACGAGGAGCATCGCAAGACGTCCACCCGGCACTTCCTGCGCGAGCTCAACCGGTTCGGTCTCACCTCCGCGATCGACGCGGCGGGCGGCTTCCAGAACTTCCCGGACAACTACGAGACCGTCACGGAGCTGGCCAGGGAAGGCGCGCTCTCCCTGCGGATCGCCTACCACCTCTTCCCGCAGACCGCCGGACAGGAGATCGACGACCTCACCCGGTGGATCGCCATGGTCCGCCCCGAGGACGGCGACGAGTGGCTGCGCCTCAACGGCGCCGGAGAGAACCTCACCTGGGCGGCGGCGGATTTCGAGAACTTCGCCGAGCCGCGCCCCGAACACGCCCCCGATTACGAGGTGGAGTTCGAGAAAGCGGTCCGCCTCCTCATGGAGAACGGCTGGGGTTTCCGCCTGCACGCCACCTACGACGAGACCATCCGCCGTGACCTGGCCGTCTTCGAGAAGCTGGCCGCCGAGGGGTTGTTCCCCGGGAACAACCGGTGGCTGTTCGACCACGCGGAGACGGTGTCCGCCGACAGCCTCGACCGTATCGTCGCGCTCGGCGGCGCCATGTCCGTGCAGAACCGGCTCTCCTTCCAGGGCGAGGCCTTCGTCCGCCGGTACGGGATCGGTGCCGCTGCGGACGCGCCGCCGGTCCGGGCGATGCTGGGGCGGGGACTGACCGTGGGCGCCGGTACCGATGCCACACGGGTCTCCTCGTACAACCCGTGGATCGCTCTGCACTGGCTGGTCACCGGCCGGACCGTGGGCGATCTGACCATCCATCCGCCGCACAACCGGGTCGACCGGGAGACGGCGCTGGAGATGTTCACCACGGCTGGTGCCGCGCTGACCGGTGAACAGGACCTCAAGGGCGTACTGCGCCCGGGTTTCCTCGGTGACCTGACCGTCCTGTCGGAGGACTACTTCACGGTGCCGGATCCGGAGATCGCCCACATCGAAGCCCTCCTGACGGTCGTCGGCGGCCGGGTCGTGTACGCCGCCGGCGAGTACGAGGGCATCGACGAGGAGATGCCCGCCGTGACGCCCGAGTGGAGCCCGGTGGCCCACTTCGGCGGCTACCAGGCGACCCCCGCGCAGGACAGGCCGGGAGTCCGTCAGGCGGAACTGCTCGGCGAGGCCGCCGCCGAGTCGGAGCTGCACCGCCAGTGGCGTGCCCGCCGCGGACTGGTCCCCGAGAACGACACCCCGGTCTTCGACCCCTGCTTCTCCCTGTGACCGGAGGCGCGCCCGTGCGCTCCGGCCCTCACACCTCCCTTCCCGGATCGCGGACGACCGTCCGTGATCGTCATCTCTCATCGCAGAAAGGCACACTCATGGTCGATATCGCCGAGGTCACCGCTGCTCCCAGCCCCGACCTGCTGACCCCCGACAACTGCACGGTCCTGTTCGTGGACCACCAGCCGCAGATGTTCTTCGGCACGGGCAGCGGCGACCGCACCGCGATCATCAACGCGACCGTGGGCCTGGCGAAGGCCGCCAAGGCCTTCGAGGTCCCCACCGTCCTGAGCACCGTGGCCGCCGAGTCGTTCTCGGGCCCGCTGATGCCGCAGCTCGCGGACGTCTTCCCCGGTCAGAAGATCGTCGACCGCACCACGATGAACGCCTGGGAGGACGAGGCCTTCGTCGAGGCGGTCAAGGCGACCGGGCGCAAGAAGCTCGTCATCGCGGGGCTGTGGACCGAGGTCTGCGTCGTGCTGCCCGCGCTGTCGGCGCTCGCCCAGGGCTACGAGGTCTACGTCGTCACCGACGCGTCGGGCGGCGTCAGCCCCCAGGCCCACGAGCACGCCGTACAGCGCATGGTCCAGGCCGGTGTGGTGCCGGTGACCTGGGTGCAGGTGCTCCTGGAGCTCCAGCGCGACTGGGCGCGCGCGGAGACGTACCTGCCGGTCATGGACGTCGTGAAGGCGCACGGCGGTACCTACGGTCTCGGCGTCGTCTACGCCCAGGCGGTCATCGGCGAGCACGCCGCCGGCTGACCCTCCCCCACGGTTGACGACGGACGTCAGGAACAGGCGGATACACGCGATGGACAGCGGATTGCTGCTGCTCCGGCTGGTGGTGGGGCTCCTCATCGCCGGGCACGGAGTGCAGAAGGTCAGTTTCCGGCTGGACGGCAGCGGGCTGGCCGGAGGAACCGAGGAGTTCCGCCGGGACGGCTTTCGCGGCGGGCAACTCACCGCCCTCGCCGCGGGCGGCAGCCAGATAGGGGCCGGACTGTTCCTGGCGGCCGGACTCCTCACTCCGCTGGCGGCAACGGCCGCCATGGGGGTGATGACGGTGGCCGGCACCATCAAGTGGCACAACGGGCTGTGGGTCCAGCACGACGGCTACGAGTACCCGGCGGTCCTCGTGGCCGTCGCCGCGGCCCTCGCCCTCACCGGTCCTGGAAAGTGGTCGCTCGACCACGCCCTCGGGCCCATCACCTGGCCCTTGTGGGTCTCCCTCGCGGCGATCGTGATCGGCCCGGCAAGCGGGCTGGTCACCCGAGCGGTGCTGTCGCGGCCGACGGCCGGCGACCCGACGAACGAAAGGACACGGCATGCGCAAGCTGCTGACTGACGCCGCACGGACACTCGTCCCGCCCCGGGGCGACCGGCACGGGCCGCTGCCGCCCCTGATGCTCGTGCTGACGGTGGTGACGGGCCTCATCGACGCCGTGAGCTATCTGGCGCTCGGCCGGGTGTTCGTCGCCAACATGACGGGCAACGTGGTCTTCCTGGGCTTCGCCCTGGCCGGCGCGCCGGGCCTGTCGGTGGCGGCCGCCATCGTCTCGCTGCTGTCGTTCCTCGCGGGCGCCTTGGGGGGCGGGCGGTTCAGCACCGGGCTCGCAGCCCATCGCGGACGGCTGCTGAGCACGACGACCGCTCTACAGGCCCTGCTCGTCGCCGGGACGGTGATCGCGGTCGCGGTCGCGCACGGCGAGGTGTCCAGCCCGGTCCGCTACACCCTGATCGTGCTGCTCGGCCTCGCCATGGGGACGCAGAACGCGGTCGCGCGGCGTCTCGGGGTCCCGGACCTGACGACCACCGTCCTGACGCTCACCCTGACCGGTCTGGCGGCGGACTCCACCGTGGCCGGCGGTGCGGCACCGCGGCCCGGTCGCCGGGTGCTGTCGGTCCTCGCCATGTTCCTGGGCGCGCTCGTGGGGACACTCCTGCTGGCACACACCGAACTCGTGCACATCCTGCTGCTGGCGCTGGTGCTGCTCGTGGTGACGTCGGTGACCGCGCGACGGCTGTCGGCCGGCGCACCCGAGTGGACCAGGCCGCCCGCCTGAGGACTGCGGACGCATCGGCCTGGGCGGCGCTGCCGTCCGGGGTACCGGCCGACGGCTTCGACGAAGTCACCCAGGCGGATACATGACGCCAGAACCTGGGGCCGGCGTGGCGCGCCACTCGCTGGGGGACACACCATAGAAGGCCCGGAACGACCTGCTGAAGTGCGCGGCGCTGGCGAATCCGTGCAGGTGTGCCACGGCGGCGATGGTCAGCCCCCGGGTCTGGCGGTGCCGCAGGTCGCGTCGGCCGGCTTCGAGCCGGCGACGCAGGATCCAGCGGCCGACCGTCGTGCCCTCGGACTGGAAGAGCTTGTGCAGGTATCGCAGCGAAATGTGATGGGCGCGGGCTATGCGCGCGGGCGAGAGCTCGGGATCGGCGAGCTGTTCGTCGATGAACCCCTGGATCCGCAGCAGGAGGGCCCGGTTGGCGTCGGCCGCCTCGGCTCGGCCGCGCCGGAGCCATTCGTCGGCCAGCACCCCGAGCAGGTCCACCGCGTTGCGGGCCATCAACTCACCGATGTCCGCCGAGAACAGCTCCGCGTCGTCCACGAGCCGCGTGACCATTGAGGGCAACAGGGCACCGATGGACGTGTCGGGCCCGAACGGCACCGCCGTGATCCGGCACAAGTCGTCCTCGTGCGAGCGCAGCGCCGCACGGGGCAGCACCAGGGACTTCACGCGGAAGGAGTGCGTGATGTCCAGCCGGACGGGCCGGAACGTGTCGTAGAGGAAAACGTCGTTCGTCTCCAGAGCCGCCGTCCGCCCGTCCTGGTCGATCCGACCGGCCCCGGACTCCAGGAGGCTGACGACCACGCAGTCCCCGCGACCGGTGTCCTCGGTCGAGACGGCGGAGCGCCGGACAGTCATTCCGTCGCCCTCCGAGCGCACCACCCGCAGCATGCCGAGGACGGCGGTGCTGACGGAGCCCGAGGACGAGGGGTCCCGCGAGGAGATGTCGACTCCCCCCAACGCATGCGACAACGTGTCACGCCAGTCCGTTCCCTGTGCGCGGGCGGACACCAGTGGCCCGGCGTGGATGGTGGTGCGGGAGCTGCCTCGGGCAGTCGTCCCAGTAGTCATAAGAATGCGTCCCCTTCCTTCCTCACGAGCCTGCCGCGCTCCGCGCGCCCCGCGCGTCGCACGTCCGCGGTGGATCTTGAGGAGGGGTGTGGGATACGAAGTGACTACTCTCCGTGCCGACGTGCGGCTGCGATTTCCGCCAGCTCGACGCGTGAGGTGATGTCGAGCTTGATGAAGGCGCGCCGCAGGTGCGAGCTGACCGTGTGCGGCGACAGCCCCAGGCGCTGAGCGGTCGCCCGGTTGGTCAGACCCTGCGCGACCAGCCGGATGACCGCCACCTCCGACTCCGTCAGTTCGGGCCAGACCGCGGAGGTCCGCTGGGCGGAGGTACGGCGCCGCGGGGCACCCATGGCGCGCAGCCGGCACCGGACACGGGCTGCGTCACGTTCCGCACCCGCTTCCGTGTAGAGGTCGAGCGCACGGTCGAGACGGGGCACGGCGTCGGCGGCGCTGCGCGTGGCCAGCCGGATGCCGGCGTCTTCCAGCGCCGCGGCCCTGGGGAGCAGTCGGGGGATGCCGTCGTACAGCTCGACCGCCGTGAGCAGCTGTCCGAGATCGTTGTCGAGCAGGCCCCGGGCGTGCGCGGCGGCGGCCGCGAGGACCGGGAAGCCGGCGTTGCGATCCGCCCGGCGCTCCGCGAGGGAGACGGCCGCGGCGGCCCGCTCCGCCGCCCCAGCCCGCAGCGCCATGCGGACGAAGACGACCATGTCGGCCGGGTCGTCCGGGCTGGCGAGGGACGGGCCGTCCAGGGCTAAGGTGCCGAAGGACTCGTCGAGGAGTTCCATGGCACGATCCGGTGCGCCCACGTCGTCCGCGACCAGGGCGAGGAGCCAGGAGCCCACGTTGCGGACGAGGACGGCGGGGTCGCCGACCATGCGCTCGGCCTGCGCGGCGTACGTCGTGACGGCTTCCCGGTCGTTGGTGTGCAGGGCGACGCGCAGAAGCGTGTACAGGGCCGTCGCCTCGGCGAAGTTGCCCATGCCCATCTCGTCCGCCAGCGCCGTGGTGGCCTCGGCCTCCGCGCGTGCGTCGTCCAGGTGGCCGGCGTCGAAAAGCACCCGGGACCGGTTGCTCATCCACAGGCCCATGGCCGCGGCCTGCCCCTGCTTCTGGGTCTCCCGGATGCCGGCCGCCGACTCGGCGAGCGCCCGGTCGGTCCGGCCCTCGGCGTTGAACAGGAAAGCCTGCCACAGCGCCTCCGGCACCCACAGCGAGTGGAGGAAGCCGATGTCGTCCGCGAGGGACGACGCCTCGTCGGCCAGCTCGAACGCCCGCTGCCACTCCATCCGGTAGAAGCGGACGACGGAGTCGACTGCGATCGCGGTGGCCCGGGCGGCGTCGTCATCGCCCTCGGCCGCCGCCGCGAGGGCTTCGGCAACGGCCCGTGACGTCGCCTCGAAGTCACCGATCATCGACAGGTTGAGGCAACGCAGCGCCAGCAACTGGGCCCGCACACCCTCGGAGATGTCAGGAAGCGCCGCCCCGATCCGGGCCTGCTCGGCGGCCTCGGTGAAGTCGAACTGGCTGGAGACGCGGGCCAGACCGAGCCTCAGCCGGGCCTCGGCCTCCGGCCGCATGCTCCCCGGCAGGACCGCGGCGGCCAGCGCCCGAGCCTGTCCGGCCTGTCCCGTCTGCCACAGCAGCAGCATCGTCTCCGCGACGACAGCGGGATGCTCCGGCGCGGTCTCCGCGGTCAGTTCCAGCGCCCGCCGGCTGAGCTGTTCGGCCGATGCCGGAGCCGAAGCGGACAGCTCGGCAGCGGCGGCCCTCAGTAACTCCACAGCTCGCTGGTCCCCGGCCTCGGCGGTGTCCACGAGCAGGGCGGCCGCCTCGGTCACCGGGGCTCCGCGTGCCAGCAGCACTTCGGCGGCGTGCCGCCGCAGAGCCCGGTGCACGGCCACGGGGATGCTGCTCTCGACGGCCTCACGGAACAGGTCGTGACGGAACAGCAACCGCTCGTCGCGCTCGACGAACAGATGGGCGTCCAGGGCCTCCTGCACCGGCGCTATCAGCGAGGCCGAGGGCCGTCCCAGCAGTTCGGCGAGGAGCCCGATGGTGACCGTGCGGCCGACCGCCGAAGCGGTCTGTACGACCTCGCGCGTCGCCGGGGTGAGGCGGTCGAGAGCGAGCCGTACGGAAGCCTGGAAACGGGCCGGCACCTCGTCGCCGGCCAGTCGTGCGATGTCGCCCTCGACGACCACGGAGTGCTCTTCGCGCATGCTGCGCAGCAGTTCGACGAGCAGCAGCGGCACACCTTCGGCCCGTCCAGCCGCCTTCAGCGTCCCGGCGTCGGGCCTGGCCCCCAGGACGTCCTCGGTGATCTCGGCGACCGCCTCGGCGGTGAGGGGACCGAGTTCCAGGCGGAGTGCGCCAAGTTGCCCGAGGCGGTCCAGCGTCGCGCGGACACCCGGCGCGGCGGCGTTGGTTCGGACCGCCAGGAGCCACAGGATGGCGTGCGACGTGAGTCGCGCGGTCAGCGTGCGCAGGGCGAGGAGGGTGACGTCGTCGAGCCACTGGACGTCGTCCAGGGCGATGACCAGCGGCATGTCGAGCGCCGCCTGCTCCAACCGGTCCTGCAACTCCTGGAGCAGCCAGAAGCGTTGCTCGGAAGCGCTCGCCAGGTCGCGCAGGCGATCGACGTCGAACAGCGTGCCGCTGTCCGTGAGCAGTCCGTCCAGCAGCGGCCCCAGGGGAACGAACTGCCCGTCAGGATCGGCGCCGCCTTGGAACACTCGCAGCTCGCGGCGCATTGCTCGTCCCCACGCTTCCACGAGCAGGCGGCTCTTGCCACTGCCGGGAGCCCCCTCGACACACACGATGCCGCCGCGGCCCCGCGCCAGCTCGGCAAAGCGCTCGTCCAGGAGAGCCAACTCCGCATCCCGTCCCCGTACTGGCGACTGGCTGTCGCCGATCCGAGGTGAGGGCACGGACTGCCGAAAAGCTTTCAACGTATTCCTCTGTAGTGCTGTGAGCAATGACCGTGCGTGCACACTTGCACGACCACAGCATGTCAGTCCAAAAAATCGCGACACGACGGCACCCGGAAGTGGGCGTCGATCCTCGCGAGCATGAGCGGAGCTGCCCTCACACTCTCCGACCGCCGGTCTGCCGACGCTCGTGCCGGAGAACGTCAGAACATCAGGGCCATCTCACGGCAGCGACGGATCGCGAACACCCACACGAACACAGCCGAAGGGGCGGTGGATCAAACACCTGAACACCCAGTTCGGGTCGGTCGACTCGACGCTTACATCATCGCCGACTTCACGACACCCGCTGCCGACACCGGCCTGCGAGACCAGCACGGGTGGGCGACCGGAGAAGCACCCACGGCGCGAGATGGTGGACACGATCCGATACACGGCCGACACCGGCTGCAAGTGGCGGGCCCTGCCCAAGGACTTCCCGCCCTGGCACATGTGTTACGGATTCATGCCCCGCTGGGCCGCCGCTGGCCGGGCGCCCAGCGCGGTCGCCACCGTCATCGTCTCCCAGTCCATCAACGCTGCGGAGACGGTCGGCCACGACGCCCGCGACTACGACGGCGCCTTACCCGTTCCCGCCTCCCAAACCGGTCGATCCGACGAAGAAGACAGAAAACCGCAGGTCAAGATCCCTTTCCAGCGGGTTCAAGGATGGCGACACACTCCACATGATGCGTCATCGGAAACAAATCAAAAGCCCGCAACGTCCGCACCCGATACCCCCCCTCCCGGAAGTACCCCAGATCCCGCGCCAGCGCCGCCGGATCGCAGGCCACGTACGCGATCTTCCTCGCCCCCAGCTTCACCAGCTGCCCGACCGTCTTGCGACCCGCGCCCGCCCGTGGCGGGTCCAGGACGATCAGGTCGACCTCGGTGATACCCGTGCGCGGCAGAACCGCCTCGACCTTGCCCTGTTCGATGCGGACGCGGTCGAAGGCCGCGAGGTTGTGCCGGGCGTCCTCGACCGCGCGCTTGCCCGACTCGATGCCGAGGACCGCGCCCTTCTCGCCGATCCGGTCGGCGAGGGCGCCCGCGAACAGGCCGACGCCGCAGTAGAGGTCGAGGGCCATGTCGCCCTTGCGCGGGAGCAGGCCCTGCATGACCGCCTTCATCAGCGTTTCCGCCGCCATCGGGTGGACCTGCCAGAAGCCGCCGCTGCCGACCCGGTAGGTCCGCCCGTCGGCCCGCTCGCGCACGAACGCGCGGCCGTGGACGCGGTGGATGCCGCCGTCGTGCTCCTCGACGCGCATGACGGAGACGGGCTTGTCGAGCTCGACCAGGGGCAGGCGGGCGCCGGGCTTGGGCTCCAGGATGACCATGCGGTCCTGTGATCCGGTCGCGGCGATCGCGTCGACGGACTCCATCCCGGCCCAGTCGCGCTGCTCGATGCCGAGTTCGCTGACGCCCGGCGCCGCGATCATGCAGTGCTCGATCGGCTCGACCTCGTGCGAACGGTGGTGCCGCAGACCGGCGTTGCCGTCCGCGTCCACCGCGTACTGCACCCTCGTACGCCACTGAGGCACCTCGCCGGGCGGCAGTTTGTCGCCCTCGGCCGGCATCACCGTGCCGTCCCAGCCGGCCTCCTCCGGGGTCAGGCCGGCGAGCCGCTTGAGCTGTTCGGCGATGACCTCGCCCTTGAGGCGGCGCTGTGCGCCCGGCTTGGCGTGCTGCCAGTCGCAGCCGCCGCAGCGGCCGGGGCCGGCGTACGGACAGGGCGCCTCGACCCGGTCCTTGGAAGCCGTCAGCACCTCCACCGCGTCCGCGCGCAGGAACCGCGCCCCTTCCTCGCCCTCCGTCACCCGGGCCACGACGCGCTCACCGGGCAGCGTGTGGCGGACGAAGAGCACCTGTCCTTCGTCCGTACGGGCGATGCAGTGGCCGCCGTGCGCGACGGGCCCGACCTCGACCTCGTACTCCTGGCCCACCAGCGATTTCTTGGGTTCTGCCTGCATGGCGGGGTGACTCCAGGGATGAGAAAGGGATGCGAAAGGGATGAGCAAAGGGGGACGGCCGGACAACAGCCCACCAGTCTACGTGGGCGTCGCCCGGCCGCTCACCACAAGTCCGTCGTACCGGACCCGGTCGCCGACAGCCGTCAGTCCTTCGCTTCCGGTTCCCGCGCCCGCTCCTCCGCGGGCCCGCGCCGCACGGATCCGGGGGCGTTCCACTCCTGCCGCTTGCGGGCCCGCTTCTTGGCCACCTCGGACGACTGGAGCTGGTAGGGCACCGACGTCACCATGACGCCCGGGGTGAACAGCAGGCGGCCCTTGAGGCGCAGCGCGCTCTGGTTGTGCAGCAGCTGCTCGTACCAGTGACCGACCACGTACTCCGGGATGATCACGGACACGGCGTCGCGCGGCGATTCCCGGCGCAGACCCTTCACGTACTCGATCACCGGCCGGGTGATCTCCCGGTACGGCGAGTCGAGCACCTTGAGCGGCACGGTGATCCCCCGCCGCTCCCACTCCTCCCGCAGTGCCTTCGTCTCCACCGGGTCGACGTTGACGCTGAGCGCCTCCAGGGTGTCGGAGCGCATCAGCTTCGCGTACGCGAGCGCCCGCAGCGTGGGCCGATGGATCTTCGAGATCAGGACGACCGAGTGCACCCTCGAGGGCCGCACGCTGTCGTCGCCCGGGCCCTCCGGGGCCGCGATCTCCTCGGAGACCCGGTCGTAGTGCTTACGGATGGCGGTCATCACCGCGTAGAAGATCACCATGCCGAGCAGGGCCACCCAGGCACCGTGCGTGAACTTCGTACCGAGGACGACGACCAGCACCAGCCCGGTGAAGAAGGCGCCGAAGGCGTTGATCGCGCGGGAGCGCATCATCTGCCGGCGCTTCACCTGGTCCTTCTCGGTGGCCAGGTGGCGGTTCCAGTGCCGGACCATGCCGGTCTGGCTGAGCGTGAAGGACACGAACACGCCGACGATGTACAGCTGGATGAGGCGCGTCGAGTCCGCCCCGTAGATCCACACCAGCAGGACGGCCGCCCCGGCGAGCAGCACGATGCCGTTGGAGAAGGCGAGCCGGTCACCGCGCGTGTGCAGCTGGCGCGGGAGGTAGCGGTCCTGCGCGAGGATCGAGCCGAGCAACGGGAAGCCGTTGTACGCGGTGTTGGCGGCCAGGAAGAGCACCAGTGCGGTGGCGGCGGCGAGCAGGATGAAGAAGAAGCTGCCGTCGCCGAACACGGCCTCGGCGACCTGTGAGATCACCGGGTTCTGGACGTATCCGGAACCGACCTCGACCCCGTTGTCCAGCAGGTCGTGCGCGGGGTTCTCGGCCATGCGCACCTTGGTGGTCATGGCCAGCACGATGATTCCGCAGAACATGGTGACGGCGAGGAGCCCCATCGCCGCGAGGGTGGTCGCCGCGTTCTTGGACTTGGGCTTACGGAAGGCCGGCACGCCGTTGGAGATGGCCTCGACGCCGGTGAGCGCGGCGCAGCCGGAGGAGAAGGCACGCAGCAGCAGGAACACCAGCGCGAATCCGGCCAGCCCCTGGTGTTCGGCCTTGATCTCGTAGCCGGCGGTCGGCGCACGCATGGTCTCGTCGAGCACCAGGCCGCGGAACGCGCCCCACGCGATCATGATGAAGACGCCCGCGACGAACACGTACGTCGGAATCGCGAAGAGCTTCCCGGACTCCTTGACGCCCCGGAGGTTCATCAGCGTCAGCAGCACGATGACGGCGATCGCGCAGAACACCTTGTGTTCGACGACGAAGGGGACGGCGGAGCCGAGGTTCTCGATGCCGGAGGCGATCGACACGGCGACGGTGAGCACGTAGTCGACGAGCAGCGCGCTGGCGACCGTGAGGCCGGCCTTGGGGCCGAGGTTGGTGTTCGCCACCTCGTAGTCGCCGCCACCGCTCGGGTACGCGTGCACGTTCTGCCGGTAGGAGGCGACCACGGTGAACATCAGTACGACGACAGCGACCGCGATCCACGGGCTGAAGTGGTACGCCGACACGCCCGCGATCGACAGGACCAGCAGCACTTCCCCGGGCGCGTAGGCGACGGAGGAGAGCGGGTCGGAGGCGAAGACGGGGAGAGCGATGCGCTTCGGCAGGAGCGTTTCGCCCAGCCGATCACTGCGCAGTGCGCGCCCGATCAGGATGCGTTTGGGCACGTCGGTCAGTTTGGACACGGACAGGATCGTAAGCTCCCTGACTTGCTCTGAGCACATCCGGGTGAAATCCCGCCGGTCCGCCGAGTGAAATTCCGGCATGCGAGACAGGCGGACACCCCGGGGGCCGCGTCCTCATGGCTATATGACGAAACCACCGCAGTCCTTATGCCCTCTTTACCCCCTTTCCCCCCTTCACCTCCGCCGTCTCCCCCAGGAGCCCCCATGCCAGATCTCGCCGCGGAACTGATCGGCGCCGGCGCCACTCTCGTCGCCCTCGCCCTGCTGACCCTGGCCAGCGTCCGCAGCATCAGCCGCAGGTAGAGGGGTGCCCTCCGGCGACCGTGCGTGTGAAGCTTGGGCGGGGGTCTGAGACCCTGTTCAAGCCAAGTCAACGGATGGAAGGACGGTCGTGCACATCGTCATCATGGGCTGCGGCAGAGTGGGCTCCGCTCTCGCGCAGACCCTGGAGCAACAGGGGCACACGGTCGCGGTGATCGACCAGGACCCCACCGCCTTCCGACGACTGGGCTCCGGGTTCGGCGGCCGTCGCGTCACCGGGGTCGGCTTCGACCAGGACACCCTGCGCGAGGCGGGCATCGAGGAGGCGGGCGCCTTCGCCGCCGTCTCCAGCGGTGACAACTCGAACATCATCGCGGCCCGGGTGGCCCGCGAGATGTTCGGCATCGAGAACGTCGCGGCCCGTATCTACGACCCCCGCCGCGCCGAGGTCTACCAGCGCCTGGGCATCCCGACGGTCGCCACGGTCCGCTGGACGGCCGACCAGATGCTGCGCCGCCTGCTGCCGTCCGGCGCGGAGCCGCTGTGGCGGGATCCCACCGGGGGCGTCCAGCTCGCCGAGGTGCACGCGTCGTCGGCCTGGGTGGGCCACAAGATCAGCAGGATGCAGGACGAGACCGGCGTGCGCGTCGCCTTCCTCACCCGCTTGGGCGAGGCGGTACTGCCCACCTCGCAGACGGTGCTCCAGGAGGGTGACCTGGTGCACGTGATGATGCGTACGGACGACGTCGAAAAGGTCGAGGCGTCCTTCGCCGAGGGCCCTGAAGAGGAGGCCGGTCACTGATGAGGGTCGCCATTGCCGGTGCCGGTGCCGTGGGCCGCTCGATCGCGGGCGAGCTGCTGGAGAACGGGCACGAGATCCTGCTGATCGACAAGGCCCCCACGGCCATCTCGGTCGAACGAGTCCCTCAGGCGGAGTGGCTGCTCGCCGACGCCTGCGAGATCACGTCACTGGACGAGGCCGCGCTGCAGCGCTGCAACGTCGTGATCGCCGCGACGGGCGACGACAAGGTGAACCTGGTCGTCTCCCTGCTCGCGAAGACGGAGTACGGCGTTCCGCGCGTCGTCGCCCGCGTGAACAACCCCAAGAACGAGTGGCTGTTCAACGAGTCCTGGGGCGTGGACGTGGCGGTCTCCACCCCGCGTCTGATGTCGGCCCTGGTCGAGGAGGCGGTGAGCGTAGGCGACCTGGTACGCCTGCTCCGCTTCAGCCACGGCGACGCCAACCTCGTCGAACTGACGCTCCCCCCGGAGTCGGCGCTGGCCGGCACCCAGGTCGGCGACGTGGAGTGGCCGGAGGACACGTCCCTGGTGACGATCATCCGCGGCACCCGGGTCCTGACCCCGTCCCGGGAGGACTCCCTGGAAGCAGGCGACGAACTCCTGTTCGTAGCAGCCCAGGCCAGAGAGGAACAGCTGGAGGACCTGTTGTCGGTCCGCAAGGAAGAAGCCCCGAGCTGACCCCCAGCCCGTCCGGCGTTTGAGGACGAGGCCCCTTCAGGGCCGAAAGGGGGGGTCTGGGGGCACAGCCCCCAGAAGGGATGGGACGGGTAGGGGCGGCGGGGGCGAAAACCCCCGACGCCCACCCCCACACACCGCCCTACTCGGAAGAAGAAGCCGCAGCCTTCCGCTGCTCCTCGGCCCGCTCCTCCGCCTCCATCTCCGCGAACACATCGATCGGCGCCGGCGCCTTCGCCAGGAACACCCACGTGAGCCACACGGCCAGCAGGAACGGCGGAATCTTCAACGCCACCAGCACCCACCCGAGCGACGCCGTGTCCGCCCACCAGTACAGCGGGAACAGAATCGCGCACTTGGCGAGCAGAATCAGCCCCCAGGCCCAACTGGCCTTCGCGTAGGCCTTCTTGCGCCCCGGGTTACGCGTGCGCCAGGAGAGGTTCTCCTTGAAGACCGGGCCGAGGATCACCCCGAGCAACGGCACCCCGAACAACGTCGTGATGATATACAGCAGCGCCAGCCCCAGCGTGTAGAGCATGCCGGGCAGATAGAAGTCCTTGGCGTTGCCCGTCATCATCGCGAAGACGACACCGAAGGCCACCCCGAAGACACCGCTGAAGGCGTGCTTGACGGTGTCCTTCATGACCAGGCGCACCACCACCAGCAGCACCGAGACACCGAGAGCCGCGATGGCCGACGAGTGCAGGTCCTTGTTGATCGTGTAGATCGTGACGAAGAGCAGCCCCGGCAGGACCGTCTCGATCATGCCCCGCAGACCGCCGAACGCCTCGAAGAGCGCGGCCTCGGTCACCGCCCTGGAATCGTGCTGGGCGTCTTCGGTCGGCTTGTCGAGCGACGTCACCGGCTACTCCCGTCCGAGAGGTCTCAGTTCGTATTTCGGATTGAACAGCACGCGCCGGCCCCGGCTCATCGAGATCCGCCCCGACGCGATCAGCTTGCGCCCCGGCTCTATCCCGACGATGGAACGTCTGCCGAGCCACACCACGTCCAGCGCGGCCGAGCCGTCGAAGAGCTCGGCCTCCAGGGCCGGAACCCCCGCCCTCGGCCGTAGCGTGACCGTGCGCAAGGTACCAGTAACCGTCACTATCTGTCGGTCGTGGCAGTCACCGATACGCGTACAGCCGGCGACCGCGGTGTCCTCGCGCAACTCCTCGGACTCCAGGTCCTCCTGTGACGAGGAGAGCCGGTCGAGCATGCGCCGAAACCGGCCCACCGGCTTCTCGGAACGAGGAACAGCACTCATAACTGAAGCGTACCGGCGCCCACCGACACCGACGTACCCGCTACCTCTCGAACCGATACCCCATCCCGGGTTCGGTGATGAAGTGCTTCGGATGCGAGGGGTCCGCCTCCAGTTTGCGCCGCAGCTGCGCCATGTACACGCGTAGATAGTTGGTCTCCGTGCCGTACGACGGCCCCCAGACCTCCTGGAGCAGCTGTTTCTGGCTGACCAGCCGTCCCGTGTTGCGCACGAGGACCTCGAGCAGATGCCACTCGGTGGGAGTCAGCCGTACGTCACGCCCGCCGCGGTGGACCTTCTTCGCGGCCAGGTCGACGGTGAACTCGTCGGTCTCCACCAGGACGTCGTCCTCACCGCTCCCCACGGGCTCGGCCCGGCGGACGGCCGCGCGCAGCCGGGCCAGCAGTTCGTCCATGCCGAAGGGCTTGGTGACGTAGTCGTCGGCGCCCGCGTCGAGCGCCTCGACCTTCTCGTCGGACGAGTGCCGGGCGGACAGCACCAGGATGGGCACCCGGGTCCATCCCCGGAGTCCCTTGATCACCTCGACGCCGTCCATGTCGGGCAGTCCGAGGTCGAGCACGACCACATCGGGGTGCCGGGCGGCGGCGAGTTCGAGGGCGGTGGCGCCGTCGGGGGCCGCGTCGACCTCGTACTTGCGCGCCCTGAGGTTGATCACGAGGGCGCGCACGATCTGCGGCTCGTCCTCGACCACCAGCACCCGGGTCATGACACCTGCCTCTCCGACTCAGCCAAAACCGCCGGCACCGCCGACTCCGCCGACACCTCTGTTCCCGCCGCCCCGGCCGCCGCCTGGGCCGCACGCACCGTGAGCACCATGCTCAGCCCGCCCCCAGGCGTGTCCTCGGCCCGCAGGGTGCCGCCCATCGCCTCGGCGAACCCCCGGGCGACCGCGAGCCCCAGCCCCACCCCGGCCCCGCGCGGAGCGTCACCGTACCGCTGGAACGGCTCGAAAATGCGGTCCTTCGCCTCGTCCGGCACGCCCGGCCCACGGTCCACCACCCGCACCTCCACCCGCTCGGCGATGGCGCTGGCGGCCACCAGAACCGTCCGCCCGTCGGGGCTGTACTTGACGGCGTTCTCGACCAGGTTGGCCACCGACCGCTCCAGCAGCCCCGGGTCGACGGCGACCATCGGCAGGGTCTCCGGGATGTCCAGCTCGACACGGTCCTCGGGTACGCCCCCCAGCGCCATCGGCACCACCTCGTCGAGGTCGATCTCCCTGATCAGCGGGGTGACGGTGCCGGTCTGGAGCCGGGACATGTCCAGCAGGTTGCCCACGAGGTGATCGAGCCGGTCGGCGCCGTCCTCGATGCCGGCCAGCAGTTCGGCCTGGTCCTCCTCGGACCACGCCACGTCGTCCGACCGCAGCGACGAGACGGCCGCCTTGATCCCGGCCAGCGGTGTACGCAGGTCATGGCTGACGGCGGCGAGCAGCGCCGTGCGGATGCGGTTGCCCTCGGCGAGGGCACGGGCCTGGTCGGCCTGGGACTGGAGGCGCCGGCGGTCAAGGACCACGGCCGCCTGGGCGGCGAACGCGGCCAGCACACGCCGGTCGGCGGCGGGCAGTACCCGGCCGGAGAGCGCGAGGGCCATGTGGTCGCCGACCGGCATGTCCACATCGGCGTCCTCCGGCCGCTGCACGGCCTGCCGGGTGCCGACGCTGCCCGCGCAGGTCCAGGGATCGACGTCGCTCGCCCGCTCCAGCAGCGCCACCGACTCCATGCCGAAGGTCTCCCGAACCCGGTCCAGGAGGGCCTCCAGGCTGGTCTCACCGCGCAGAACGCTCCCCGCGAGAAAGGAGAGGATCTCCGACTCGGCCCGCAGCCGGGCCGCCTGGTGTGTACGCCGGGCCGCCAGATCCACCACGGACGCCACCGACACGGCGACGCCGAAGAAGATCACCAGGGCGACGATGTTCTTCGGGTTGGCGATGGTCAGCCGGTGGTACGGCGGCGTGTAGTAGTAGTTCAGCAGCAGCGAGCCGAAGGCCGCCGAGGCGAGGGCCGGGTAGAGGCCGCCGAGCAGGGCCGCCGCCACCGTGAGCGCCAGGAACAGCAGCATGTCGTTGGCGAGGCCGAGGTCGACCCTGTTCAGCATCAGCGCGAGGAACAGCGGGCCGGCCACGCCGACCAGCCAGCCCGAGATGATCCGCGCCCGCCCGAGCCGCGCTCCCCGGGCCACGGGCAGCCCTCGCCCTTTGCCGGCCTCGTCGTGGGTGATCAGGTGGACGTCGAGGTCGGGCCCCGAGTCGCGGGCCACGGTCGCGCCGACCCCGGGTCCGAAGACGTACTGCCAGGTCTTGCGCCGGGAGACGCCCAGCACGATCTGCGTGGCGTTCACGCCCCGCGCGAAGTCCAGGAGGGCCGCCGGGACGTCGTCCCCCACCACATGGTGAAACGTTCCTCCGAGGTCCTCGACCAGCGTGCGCTGGACGGCCAGCTCCTTCGGCGAGGCATTCGTCAGCCCGTCGCTGCGGGCGACGTAGACAGCCATGACCTCGCCGCCCGCGCCCTTCTCCGCGAGCCGCGCGGCCCGCCGGATCAACGTACGGCCCTCGGGTCCGCCGGTCAGCCCGACGACGATCCGCTCGCGCGAGCCCCAGATCCTGAAGACCTGGTGCTCGCTGCGGTACTCGGTCAGGTACTCGTCGACCCGGTCCGCCACCCACAGCAGCGCCAGCTCCCGCAGGGCGGTCAGATTTCCCGGCCGGAAGTAGTTGGCGAGAGCCGCGTCGACCTTGTCCGACTTGTAGATGTTGCCGTGGGCCATCCGCCGCCGCAGCGCCTGCGGGGACATGTCGACGAGCTCGATCTGATCCGCGCGCCGGACCACTTCGTCGGGGACGGTCTCCTGTTGACGTACACCAGTGATCGACTCAACCACATCACCCAACGACTCAAGATGTTGAATGTTGACCGTCGATATCACGTCAATACCCGCCGCCAGCAGCTCCTCCACGTCCTGCCAGCGCTTGGTGTTGCGCGAGCCGGGGATGTTGGTGTGCGGCAGTTCGTCCACCAGGGCGATCTGCGGCCGGCGGGCGAGCACGGCGTCCACGTCCATCTCGGTGAAGACGGCTCCGCGGTAGGGCAGCTCCTGGCGCGGGATCTCCTCGAGCCCGTGCAGCATCACTTCCGTACGCGGCCTGCTGTGGTGCTCCACGAACGCGACCACACAGTCCGTGCCCCGCTCCACACGGCGGTGCGCCTCGGACAGCATCGCGTACGTCTTGCCGACGCCCGGTGCCGCACCGAGGTATATCCGAAGCTTGCCGCGACCCATGGCCTCATTGTCTTCCCGTGTCCACTGCTCACGCAGCGTCGACCCTACGTCCAACAATGTCGACAAAAGGGACGAGCGGCAGGCCGGACCGGCTCTTTGACGCAACCCTGACGCCCGGGCGAACGGAAAATGGGCTGCACTCCCCAGCGAGGAGTACAGCCCACGTCCTGGAACTCGATGCGGCGCGCCAGCGCCCGCTAGGGGCGCGGGGAACTGCGCGACCAGCCCCCACCGGGCCCGCGCCAGACAACCGACCTAGCGAACCTCGGTGATCTCCGGTCCGCGCTGCAGCTGCCCCATGCCACCGGAGAAACGGGAACCCGCTTCCTCCTGCTGGACACCCTCGGGCACCATCTGCGCGTCGTTCGGCAGCTTCAGGACGATCGGGTCGCGCGGCGCCATCGGCCCCTCGCCACGGACGACGACCGTGTCCCGGAAGATCTGCTCCAGCAGACCCGCGGCCTGCGGCTGCACGGCACCCTGCCCGGAGATGACACCCCGCAGGAACCACCGGGGACCGTCCACACCGACGAACCGTACGACCTGGAAGCCGCCCGTGCCGTCCGGCAGCTGCACCGGCACCTGCGCCCGCAGCTCCCAGCCCAGCGGCCCCTCGACCTCGTCGACGATGCCACCCTGCTGGGTGATGCCGCCGGCGATCTCCTCGCGCACCTCGCCCCAGATGCCCTCGCGCTTGGGCGCGGCGAAGGCCTGGAGCTGCACGGCGCTGTCGCGTAGCACCACGGTGGCCGCGACGATCGCGTCACCCGCGACCTCGACCCGCAGCTCCATGCCGTCGACCCCGGGCACGAACAGTCCGCCCAGGTCCACCCGGCCCTCGCCGGGCTCGCGCACCTCGGTGTCGTCCCAGGGCCCGTCGGGACGCGGTTCCGGCTCCAGCCGGACGCGCGTACGCGAACCCGCTGCTTCGTCCGCCTCAGTGTCGACGCTGTCGACGACCTGCTCGGCCTCGCCGGCCGCGTCCTCGGCGGCACCCTTCTTCTTGCGACGTCCGAACACGTCACTGTCCTTCCCGGTCGGATACGACCGAAGCGTATCGATTCCCACCCGTTGTGCCGCCCACTGCGGCCTGACCGCTGTGACCGCTCGCACCGCCCACCGCGGCGTGACCGCCGGTGGACCCGAAGCCCCCCTCGGCCCGCGCCGAGCCGGGAAGTTCCGCGACCTCCCGGAAGCGGACCTTCTCGACCTGCTGGACGACCAGTTGGGCAATCCTGTCGAAGCGCTCGAATCGCACGGGTTCGTGCGGGTCGAGATTCACCACGATCACCTTGATCTCCCCACGGTACCCGGCATCAACCGTCCCCGGGGCATTCACCAGAGCGACACCGCAGCGGGCGGCGAGCCCGGACCGGGGGTGTACGAAGGCCGCGTACCCCTCCGGGAGCGCGACAGACACGCCCGTGGGCAGAACAGTCCGTTCGCCGGGCGCCAGTTCGCACCCCTGCGTGGTCCGCAGATCGGCCCCGGCGTCGCCCGGCTGCGCATACGCCGGAAGCGGTACGTCCGGATCGACGCGGCGGATGAGGACGTCCAGCGGCTCTCGGCCCATGGGTGCGGTGCTCACGGGTTCACCTCGAATGCGCGGGCGCGCCGGACCTGGTCCGGGTCGCTCATGGCCGCCTGGATCTCCTCCGGGCGGCCGTTGTCGATGAAGTGGTCGACCTTGACCTCGATGAAGAGGGCGTCGGCACGCACCGCGACGGGCCCGTCGGGGCCGCCGATGCGACCGACGGCGGTCGAGTAGATCTTCCGCCGGGCCACCGCCGTGACCTCGGCCTCCAGATGCAGCAGCGTGCCGAGGGGCACGGGCCGGACGAACTCGGTCTCCAGCCGCCCGGTCACCGCGATGGTGCGCAGCAGCCAGTTCAGCGAGCCGAGGGTCTCGTCGAGCGCGCTGGCGAGCACGCCGCCGTGGGCGAGGCCGGGAGCGCCCTGGTGGGCGGCCCGGACGGTGAACTCGGCGGTGACCGTGACCCCGTCCCCGGCCCGCGCGGCGAGATGCAGGCCGTGCGCCTGCTCACCGCCACATCCGAAACACTGTTCGTAGTGGGCACCGAGGAGCTCGCCGGGCGCGGGCGCGTCCGGGTGCCGCACGGGCGCCACGGCGTCGGCGGGAGGCTGCAGAGCTGCGGAAGGACCACTCACAGCCGCAGACCTTACCCGCGAGTCGGCCGTCGACCGACACCGTGCCAAGCTTGGCTCATGCAGCTTTCCGCCTCCCCGTACGAAGAACGCCTCACGGCCCCCCGTTCCTGGTGGCTGATCTCGTTCCTGGTCGGCGTCTCCTTCGCCCTGATCCTGCTTCCGTTCGGCACACTGCCCCTGCTCGGCGGCCTGGTGGGCGGCACGGCGGTGGCCGCGGTGGCGGCGAGTTCGTACGGCTCGATCCGGATCCGGGTCGTGGGCGACGCGTTGATCGCGGGCGAGGCGAAGATCCCCGTGGCGGCCCTGGGCGAGGCGGAGATCCTGGGCCCGGAGGAGGCGCGCGCCTGGCGGACGTACAAGGCGGACACCCGTGCCTTCATGCTGCTGCGCGCCTACATCCCCACGGCGCTGCGCGTCCAGGTCACGGACCCCGAGGACCCGACCCCGTACCTGTATCTGTCGACGCGGGAGCCCGAACAGCTGGTGGCGGCGCTGGAGTCGGCGCGGGCGGCTGCCTCGCGCGACGCGGGCTGAGCGGTCCCGGGCTGCGGCTCGGGCACCTCGGCAAATTCTTCTTCTGCGGCGGGCAAAGACTTGCCCGCCGCCGCATGGCCACCTCACAGTCGCCCGCGCCCGTGGGGCGGGGCGCCTACTTCCCGAGTTCCTTCGGTTCGTTGCCGATGTCCAGCGCGTCGGCGGGCGGCTTGAGCGCGGGCAGCTCCGGGAGCTGGTCCCAGGGGATCTGGAACGTGCGCAGGTCCTTGCGGATGCGGTCCGCGAGTTTTCTGGTGTCGCGCCGGTTCATGACCGCGCCGACCGCGGCGCCCACCATGAACGGCATCAGGTTGGGCAGGTCCCGGACCATCCGCTTCATGATCTGCTGGCGCAGTTCGCGCTTCATCTGGCCCCCGAGGGCCGAGTTGATCGTCGACGGCTTCGTCACGTCGATCCCGCGCTCACCCGACCACGAGTTCAGATACGCGGTACTGCGCTGCTTCAGGTTGCCAGGTGGCCGTGCGCCGTAGACCTCGTGCAGTTCGGCGATCAGCTTCAGCTCGATCGCGGCCACCCCGGTGATCTCGGCGGCCAGCTCGGTCGGCATGGCCGGTGGCACCGGCAGCATCGCCGCGGCCCCGATGCCCGCCCCGACGGTCGCCGTGGCGCTCGCGGCCCCCGCGACCAGTTTGTCCGCGAGCTGCTCGGGCCCGAGGCCCGGGAACTGCCGGCGGAGGGTGGCGAGGTCGCGTACGGGGATACGCGGGGCGATCTCGATGACCCGGTCGGTGAGGTGGGCGAGGCCCGCCCTGGCCCGGCTGCCGCCCTTACGGACGCCTTCCCTGGCCTTCTGCCGGATCGCCGCCGTCCGTCGCCCCGTGACGGGGACGGAAGGCACGGCCGGCACCGGGAGGTCGTCCCCGTGATCGGCCGGCCCGGCGGCCGGTTCGAGCGAGGCCGATCCGGGATCGGATGAGCCTCGCTCGTGGTCCGCTGCCCGCGAGGGCAAACGGCGCTTCCAAGGAGGGGTCGAGCCAGTCACGGCCGACCCTGCCTCAGTCGCAGTCGCGGCAGATCGGCTGACCGTTCTTCTCGCGGGCCAGCTGGCTGCGGTGGTGCACCAGGAAGCAGGTCATGCAGGTGAACTCGTCCTGCTGCTTGGGCAGTACCCGGACGGCCAGCTCCTCGTTCGAGAGGTCCGCTCCGGGCAGCTCGAGGCCCTCGGCGGCCTCGAACTCGTCGACGTCCACGGAGGAAGTCGACTTGTCGTTCCTCCTGGCCTTCAGTTCTTCAAGACTGTCCGAGTCGACGTCGTCGTCGGTCTTGCGTGGGGTGTCGTAATCCGTTGCCATGTCGCGCTCTCCCCCTCTGGGTGTCTGCGGTGTCTCAGCGCAGGTAACGCGTGAGAGGCCGGACTTGTGCCCGACCTGAGGCGGAGATTTTGCCTCACATCAAGGTCTGTTACTCAATCGACACCCAACCGACCCCCTCAGGAGAGATCGGCGTGGATGGCGATCGGGACCGTACACGGTCCAATTGCCACACTTCAAAGGCCCCCACCGTGTACTTCCCGTGATCAAGACCCCCGAAAACCCGGATTTACCGGGGCTTACGGTGATCTGCATGATCACGGAGAGTGGATGGGTCCACATTCGCCCTTGTGATCGATCGCACACGAAGTCGCCGGGAGGGTACCCCGGAAATTCCGCGCAAAGCGAACATCCTCGCGTGTCGGCGACATGATCTCAGATCGGCAGGGCGACTCGCATCACAAGCCCACCCCCCTCACGCGGCTGGGCCGAAATGTGACCGCCGTGAGCGCGCGCCACAGAGCGCGCGATCGACAGGCCGAGGCCCACACCCTTGTCACTGCCCGTTCGTTCCGTACGCAGCCGTCTGAAGGGCTCGAAGAGGTTGTCGATCTCGTACGCCGGGACCACAGGACCCGTGTTCGAGACGACCAGCACCGCCTGCCCGTGTTGAAGCACGGTGTTCACCTCGACCCAGCCGCCCTCCGGCACGTTGTACCGCACCGCGTTCTGGACGAGGTTCAGCGCGATCCGCTCCAGCAGTACGCCGTTGCCCTGGAGGACCGCGGGATCGCGCTTCCCGCGGAACTCGACCCCCTTGGCCTCGGCCTCGGCATGCGTCTGGTCGAGGGCCTGCGAGGCGACCTCGGCGAGGTCGACCGGTTTGCGCTCGATGATCTGGTTGTCGCTGCGGGCGAGCAGCAGCAGCCCCTCGACGAGCTGCTCACTGCGCTCGTTGGTGGCCAGCAGTGTCTTGCCGAGCTGCTGGAGCTCCGCCGGCGCCCCCGGATCGGACAGGTGCACTTCGAGAAGCGTGCGGTTGATCGCGAGGGGTGTTCTCAGCTCGTGCGAGGCGTTGCCGACGAACCTCTGTTGGGCGGTGAACGCCCGCTGGAGGCGCTCCAGCATGTCGTCGAGGGTGTCCGCCAGCTCCTTCAGCTCGTCGTCCGGGCCGTCCAGGTCGATACGGCGCGACAGGTCCGATCCGGCCACCGCACGGGCGGTTCGGGTGATCCGGCCGAGCGGCGTCAGGACCCGGCCGGCCATGGCGTAACCGAAGGCGAAGGCGATCACGGCGAGGCCCAGGAGCGTGAGCAGCGAGCGGCTGAGCAGATCGTCCAGGGCGTGCTGCCGCAGGGCGTCGTTGCAGGCCTTGAGCGCGGCGTTGCGCTGGTCGTCGTTGTTCGCGGCGTTGAGCACCGGGCACGTGTCACTGGTGATGCTGATGCCGCTGCCGGAGATCTGGAAGGACTGGTTGCTGCCCCCGCGGATGGCCTGGGCGGCCAGCAGATAGATGATCGACAGCAGCAGGATGCCGGCGATCAGGAACATGCCGCCGTAGAGCAGCGTGAGCCGTATGCGAATGGTCGGGCGCAGCCAGGGCAGCGGCAGCTGCTGCGGCTTCCTCGGATCCCAGGTGGGCTTCGGAGGCGCCTTCGGGGGAGCGGGTGTCGTGGCCATCGACATCAGATCCGGTAGCCGGAACCGGGCACGGTGACGATCACAGGAGGCTCGCCCAGCTTGCGGCGCAGGGTCATCACGGTCACCCGTACGACATTGGTGAAGGGGTCGGTGTTCTCGTCCCAGGCCTTCTCGAGGAGCTGCTCGGCGGAGACGACCGCGCCCTCGCTGCGCAGCAGCACCTCCAGGACGGCGAACTCCTTGGGCGCCAGCTGGACTTCCTTGCCGTCGCGGAAGACCTCGCGGCGGTTCGGGTCGAGCTTGATCCCGGCACGCTCCAGGACGGGCGGCAGGGGCAGGCTCGTACGGCGGCCGAGGGCACGCACGCGTGCCGTCAGCTCACTGAAGGCGAAGGGCTTGGGGAGGTAGTCGTCGGCGCCGATCTCCAGCCCCTCGACCCGGTCGCTGACGTCTCCGGAGGCGGTGAGCATCAGCACGCGCGTGGGCATGCCGAGTTCGACGATCTTGCGGCAGACGTCGTCGCCGTGCACGAGCGGGAGGTCCCGGTCGAGGACGACCACGTCGTAGTCGTTGACGCCGATGCGCTCCAGGGCCGCCGAACCGTCGTACACGACGTCGACGGCCATGGCCTCCCGGCGCAGTCCGGTGGCCACCGCATCGGCGAGCAGTTGCTCGTCCTCGACGACGAGTACGCGCACGTCGTTGGTCCTTCCTCGGGTTCGCCCGCGAGCCGGGACGGCACGTTGGCGGAAACTGTTCGTGTGGTCAGGCCACCATCCTGCCGCTTTCGCCCGTAAACCGGTTGTAAGAGGCCCCGGCGACGGAGGCGGGAAGAATTCTCGGCGGGTTGAGGTTTCCCCCGAACGGAGCGGGGGGAGGACGGTCTTACACCCCGCGATCACGCTCTGCGTGTGCCACGACACCTAGTGGTACGCCGATCCGCTTCCGCAGAGCGGGCGTGGGTGTCCGGCACCGTCGCCGCCCAGCAGGGCAGCGCTGGGCACCCAGTTGGAGACGTGATCGCCCCTTCCGAACGGCACACCCCCGTGCCATCGACCCACGACCCAGGACGAGGGGGCGCAGCATGGACGCATTCACCGCAGGACTTCTGCAGCGCATAAGGGCGACCGAGACCGACCTGACGCGGGCTCGAGACGACGGCGACGACTTCCTCGTCGAGGTGGAACAGGCCGAGCTCGACGACCTGCGCCGCCTCGCCGCCGAACACGGTGTGGAGGTCGGCGCGGCAAGCGTCTGATCAGCCCGCAGAAATGAGAAAAGGGGACCCCGGCATCGATCCAGTGCCGGGGCTTCCCCCTTTTTTGGTTCACTCAGTCGTGCCAGGCGCCGAAGTCCTCCAGGAGGGTTTGGAGGGGTTCGAAGACGCCCGGGGTGCCAGCGACCGTCAGGTCGCGTGAGGGGCGCTCTCCGGGGCGTCCACCGGTCAGCGCACCCGCTTCACGCGCGATCAGGTCGCCCGCGGCGACGTCCCACGCGTTGAGGCCCCGCTCGTAGTAGCCGTCCAGGCGGCCCGCCGCCACATCGCACAGGTCGACCGCCGCCGAGCCGCCTCGTCGGATGTCGCGCAGCAGCGGGATCAGTTGCCGGGCCACCTCGGCCTGGTGGGCCTTGACCTCGGCGACGTAGTTGAAGCCCGTCGACACCAGGGCCTGGTCCAGGGGCGGCGCCGGGCGGACGGCGAGCCGGCGTTCGCCCTCCCAGGCGCCGCCGGCCCACGCTCCCCCGCCGAGCACCGCGTGGTACGTCTCGCCGCGCATCGGCGCCGCGACCACGCCGACGATCCGCTCGCCGTCCCGCTCGGCCGCGATGGAGACGGACCAAGTAGGCAGCCCGTAAAGGTAGTTGACCGTGCCGTCGAGCGGGTCGACGACCCAGCGGATACCACTGCTGCCCTCGCTCGACGCACCCTCCTCGCCGAGGAAACCGTCGTCAGGGCGGTGGCTGGAGATCACGTCGGTGATCAGCTTCTCCGCCGCGATGTCCATCTCGGTGACGACGTCGATGGGGCTGGACTTGGTGGCGGCGACCGCGAGATCGGCCGGCCGGCCGTCCCGCAGCAGCTCACCGGCCCGGCGGGCCGCCTCCTGGGCGAGCCGGAGGAGTTCGGGCAGCAGGGGGTCGCTCACAGGGGTCCTCACGCGTACGGGCTGTCGGCGCCCGCGGCGGCGGGCCTGGGGGCACGGGACGGGCAGCAGCCCACGGGGCAGAGGTCCCGGGTCGCGCCGAGCGCGCCCAGGGCGCACGGTGTGATCTCCTGCCCGCTCTCGCTGGCGGCACGCTCCAGGACGAGTTCGCGGATCGCCGCGGCGAAGCGCGGGTCGGCTCCCACGGTCGCGGAGCGGCGCATGGGCAGGCCCAGCTCGGCCGCCTTCGCCTTGGCCTCCGTGTCGAGGTCGTACAGGACCTCCATGTGGTCCGACACGAACCCGATCGGCGCGATCACCACCGCCGGGACGGCGGCGCCGTGCAGCTCCTCGAGGTGGTCGCAGATGTCGGGCTCCAGCCACGGGATGTGCGGGGCTCCGGAACGCGACTGGTAGACGAGCCGCCAGGGATGGTCGACACCGGTCCGCTCGCGCACGGCGTCCGCGATCAGCCGCGCGGTGTCCAGGTGCTGCTTCACGTACGCCCCGCCGTCGCCGTGGTCCTCGACCGGCCCTGATGTGTCGGCGGACGCGGTCGGGATGGAGTGGGTCGAGAAGGCGAGGTACGCCCCGGCCCTGACGTCCTCGGGGAGCTCGGCGAGGGAGGTGAGCACGCCCTCGATCATGGGCTCCAGGAAGCCGGGGTGGTTGAAGTAGTGCCGCAGCTTGTCGACCTCGGGCAGGTCGAGGCCCTCGCCCTCCAGAACGGCCAGGGAGTCCGCGAGGTTCTCGCGGTACTGGCGGCAGCCCGAGTACGAGGCGTACGCGCTGGTGGCGAGGACGAGGATGCGGCGTCTGCCGCCCTGGACCATCTCGCGCAGCGTGTCGGTCAGGTACGGGGCCCAGTTGCGGTTGCCCCAGTAGACCGGCAGGTCGAGACCGTGATCCGCGAAGTCCTTGCGCAGGGCGTCCAGGAGGGCGCGGTTCTGATCGTTGATCGGGCTGACCCCGCCGAACAGGAAGTAGTGCTGTCCGACTTCCTTGAGGCGTTCCTTGGGGATGCCCCGCCCACGGGTCACGTTCTCGAGGAACGGAACCACGTCGTCCGGGCCCTCGGGGCCGCCGAAGGAGAGCAGGAGCAGGGCGTCGTAGGGGGTGGCGTCGAGCGCATCTGGCATGGTTCCGATCCTGCCACCCCCCTCCGACAGCCGGGATCCCGGCCTGCCCCCGCGGATGCGTCGGGTTCACCTGGTCAGTAAGCTGTATCGGCCTACCGCACGCCTTACTCGCGCGTCAGACACTTCCTACCGGATCGACCGGAGACCGCAGTGCCCAGCCCCTACCGCGCCCTGTTCGCCGCCCCCGGCTCCAAGGGCTTCACCGCCGCGGGGCTCCTCGGCCGGATGCCGATGTCGATGATGGGCATCGGCGTGGTCACGATGATCTCCCAGCTCACCGGCCGCTACGGGCTCGCGGGCGCCTTGGCCGCGACCATCGCTCTCGCCGCCGCGTTGGCGGGCCCGCAGATATCGCGTCTGGTCGACCAGTACGGGCAGCGCCGCGTGCTGCGTCCCGCGACGCTCTGTGCGCTGCTGGCCTCGGCGGGGCTGCTGCTCGCCGCGCACTTCGCGTGGCCGGACTGGGTGCTGTTCGTGTGCAGCGCCGGCATCGGCTGCGTCCCGAGCGTCGGTGCGATGACCCGGGCCCGCTGGGCGGCCCTCTACCGGGACACTCCGCGACTGCACACCGCGTACTCCTTCGAGTCCGTGCTGGACGAGGTCTGCTTCATCTTCGGGCCGATCATCTCGATCGGACTGTCCACGGTGTGGTTCCCGGAGGCGGGTCCGCTGCTCGCCGCCTGTTTCCTCGCGGTCGGCGTCTTCTGGCTGACGTCCCAGCACGGGACCGAGCCGAAGCCGCATCCACGCGCGCGGGAGCGGAGCGGTTCGGCGCTGCGCTCCCCCGGTCTCCAGGTCCTGGTGGCCACCTTCGCGGCGACCGGAGCGATCTTCGGAGCCGTCGACGTGGTCACCGTCGCCTTCGCCGAGGAACAGGGCCACAAGGGCGCCGCGAGCGTCGTGCTGGCCCTCTACGCGGCGGGCTCCTGCGTCGCGGGAGCCGTGTTCGGGCTGCTGCACCTGTCGGGAGCCCCGGAACGCCGATGGCTACTGGGCATATGTGCGATGGCCGTGAGTATGATCCCGTTCCTACTGGTCGGAAACTTGCCGTTTCTGGCCGTGGCGCTGTTCGTTGCGGGTCTGTCCATCGCTCCCACGATGATCACGACGATGTCCCTCATCGAACAGCACGTACCACGCGCGCAACTGACCGAAGGCATGACCTGGGTGAGCACCGGGCTCGCGGTCGGTGTCGCGCTCGGCTCCTCCGTGTCCGGCTGGGTGATCGACGCCGCCGGTGCGAGCGCCGGGTACGGGGTTCCGGTGGCGTCCGGGGCCGTCGCGGTCGCGGTCGGTTTCCTCGGGTACCGCCGGCTGAAGAGACCGGCTCCGCGTCGGGGAGGCACCGTTGGGCAGCACAGTGAGCGGCAAGAGCGGCACGTGGCGTAACTGGGCGGGCAACGTCGTCGCCCGGCCCGTCCGGGAGGTCACGCCGGCTTCCGTGGAGGAACTGTCCGCTGCCGTGCGGGCGGCAGCCGCCGAGGGTCTCCGGGTGAAGGCCGTCGGAACGGGGCACTCCTTCACCGCGGCCGCGGCCACCGACGGGGTGTTGATCCGCCCTCAACTGTTGACCGGCATCCGCAATATTGACCGCGACAACATGACGGTCACGGTCGAGGCGGGGACCCCACTCAAGAGACTCAACAAGGCTCTCGCGCTCGAGGGCCTGTCGCTCACGAACATGGGCGACATCATGGAGCAGACGGTCTCGGGGGCCACCAGCACGGGCACGCACGGCACCGGCCGCGAATCGGGTTCGATCGCCGCCCAGATCAGGGCGCTCGAGCTGGTGACGGCGGACGGTTCGGTGCTCGTCTGCTCCGAGAAGGAGAACCCGGAGGTCTTCGCGGCGGCCCGGGTGGGCATCGGCGCCCTGGGGATCATCACCGCGATCACATTCGCCGTGGAGCCCCTCTTCCTGCTCACCGCCCGCGAGGAGCCGATGAGCTTCGACAAGGTCACCAGCACCTTCGACGAACTCTGGGCGGAGAACGAGCACTTCGAGTTCTACTGGTTCCCGCACACCGGCAACACCAACACCAAGCGCAACAACCGCAGCGCGGGGCCGGAGAAGCCGGTCAGCCCGGTCAGCGGCTGGATCGAGGACGAGTTCCTCTCCAACGGCGTCTTCCAGGTGGCCCAGTTGGTCGGCCGCACGGTACCCGCCACGATCCCGACGATCGCCCAGATCTCCAGCAAGGCCCTGTCCGCGCGGACCTATACCGACATCCCGTACAAGGTCTACACATCGCCGCGCCGGGTGCGCTTCGTGGAGATGGAGTACGCCGTTCCGCGCGAGGCTCTGGTGGAGACGCTGCGCGAACTCAAGGCGATGGTGGACCGGTCGGACATGCGCATCAGCTTCCCCGTGGAGGTGCGTACGGCCCCCGCGGACGACATCGCGCTCTCCACGGCCTCCGGCCGCGACAGCGCCTATGTCGCGGTCCACATGTTCCGCGGGACGCCCTACCAGGCGTACTTCACCGCCGCCGAGCGCATCTTCACGGCGCACGAGGGACGCCCGCACTGGGGCAAGGTGCACACACGGGACGCGGAGTACTTCGCCGGTGTCTACCCCCGCTTCGGGGAGTTCACCGCACTGCGGGACCGGCTCGACCCTCAACGCCTGTTCCAAAATGACTACTTGCGGCGGGTTCTCGGCGCCTAGCGAAGCAATTGGTTCCGTTTCCGATGTTTACGCGAACCGCGCTGCGTCCGAGGTCACGGAACCGGCGGGAGATCGGCCAACTCGCACTCCCCGGCAGGAATTGGGTGGCGCGCCAATCCACGCACGTGGCCCAAATGGAGTACTGTTGCGAGCCCTGGGTCCGGTCTCCCGCCTGGGCGTCCGGGGCCTTCCAGGACCGTCAAGAGGGGGCTCGTTGCACAGGGTGACGGAGTTTGTCACTTAGCGTTGCGAATAGATAACCGTGGCATAACGGCGATCTCGGGCCCCTGCCCGACACGCCGGGCAACTCGGCAAGGTTGTGGCAGGCTGCACCCGGGCAGGCCACACTCGACTAGCGGAAGCAGCGACGCACGTGACGTCGGCAGGCACCACCCGGGAGGTCCCCATGCCCGAACTGCGTGTCGTGGCCGTCTCTAACGACGGCACACGGCTGGTGCTGAAGGCTGCGGACAGCACGGAGTACACGCTTCCGATCGATGAGCGTCTGCGCGCCGCCGTTCGCGGCGACCGTCCCCGCCTCGGCCAGATCGAGATCGAGGTGGAGAGTCATCTCCGCCCCCGCGACATCCAGGCACGCATACGTGCCGGCGCGTCCGCGGAAGAAGTGGCGCAGCTCGCCGGGATTCCGGTCGACCGCGTACGCCGCTTCGAGGGCCCCGTGCTGGCCGAGCGAGCCTTCATGGCCGAGCGAGCCCGGAAGACTCCGGTCCGTCGGCCCGGTGAGAACGCCGGTCCTCAGCTCGGCGAAGCCGTGCAGGAGCGGCTGTTGATCCGTGGCGCCGAGAAGGACACCGTCCAGTGGGACTCCTGGCGCCGCGACGACGGCACCTGGGAAGTCCTGCTGGTCTACCTGGTGGCCGGCGAGCCCCACTCGGCGAGCTGGACGTACGACCCGCCCCGGCGGCTCGTACAGGCTGTCGACGATGAGGCCCGCTCGCTGATCGGCGAGTCGGACGACCTCGCGGCGCCCGAGCCCAGTTTCCCGTTCGTACCGCGTATCGCCCGGTTGCCGCGCGACCGCCCGCTGGACCGTCCGGTCCCGCCCGCGCCGTCGGCAGAGCTGTCCGAGGAAGGCGTGAGCGCGAGCGAACGTGACTCGCTGACGAGCCTTCTGGAAGCGGTCCCGAGTTTCCGCGGCGACATGGTCGTGCCGGAACGCGTCTCCTCCACGGAAGACCCGGAGGACCCGGCAACCGAGACCGAGGTGGAGGAGCCTCCGGCTCCCGCGGCCTCGGCCGGTTCCGCGTACGCGGACGTGCTCATGCCCCGTTCGGTCGGCGCCCACCGCGACCGGCTGGTCGGTGCCACCGACCGCCAGGCCGAGGCGGACGGTGTCCGGCCCGGCCGTAGAGCGGCGGTACCGAGCTGGGACGAGATCGTGTTCGGCACGCGCCGGAAGAACAAGGAGTAGCTCCGCCGGTCAGGCAGCTCGTTGGCTGCGGGCCGGTGGGGGCTGGTCGCGCAGTTCCCCGCGCCCCCGTCAGGGGGCGCGGAGGCGCCGAGCTACTGCGGATCCGGGCCGACGGCCACCGGCCGTGCCGGGTCCCCCGACCATTCCGACCACGAACCGACGTACAGGGCGGCCGGAATGCCCGCCACCGCCAGGGCCAGGACCTCGTGGGCGCCCGAGACGCCCGAACCGCAGTACACGCCCACCGCGGTGGTGTCCGCCGCGCCCAGGGTCTTGAAACGGGCCGCCAGTTCGTCCGCGGGCAGGAAGCGTCCGTCCGCCCCCACGTTCTCGTTCGTGGGCGCCGAGACCGCGCCCGGGATGTGTCCGCCGACCCGGTCGATGGGCTCGACCTCGCCCCGGTAACGCTCCCCCGCGCGCGCGTCGAGCAGCAGCCCGGAGCGGGCGAGCGCGGCGGCCCCGTCCGCGTCCAGCAGCTCCACAGCGCCCGGCACCGGCGTGAAGTCGCCCTCGGCGGGCGCGGGGACGTCCGTGTCGAGCGCCCCCTCCCAGGACGGCAACCCGCCGTCGAGGACCCGCACGTCCGGGTGACCCGTCCAGCGCAGCAACCACCAGGCGCGGGCCGCCGCCCAGCCCTGTCCGCCGTCGTACACGACGACCGGGACGCCGGCCGAGACGCCCGCCCGGCTCATGGCGGCGCCGAACACCTCGGGGTCGGGCAGCGGATGCCGGCCGGCCGCTCCCGGCGCCGAGGCGAGTTCCCGGTCCAGGTCGACGAACACCGCGCCGGGGAGGTGCCCGGCCGCGTACTCGGCGCGCCCGTCGAAGGGCGCCGCGCCGCCCGCGGCGGGCATGCTGAGCTGCCAGCGGACGTCGAGCAGAACCGGCGGTCGAGAACCGGCCAACTCGTTCACTAGTTCGGATGCGGAGATGATGGCGTTCATGGCTCCATCCTTGCGTACGGGGTGGCCGCGACGGCCCGCTCGGGCTACTCTCCCGCCGGACGGTCCGATCACGTGGCGTACGGGATCGGGCACGTGCTGTACGACCGATGGACAGTCCGCGGCGATCGCCCGGAAATGCGAGCATCGGCACGGAGCGTCCGTGCACACGACACCGCGGCACGGCACGACCGACGTACGCAACGGAGCACGCCCCACGAGCGGCGTGCGGCAGATCCGCCGACGGGGCGGACAGCGGAAGTGACACGGCCACCGCGAGGGGTCGAGGAGAGAGTGACGATGACCGAGGCACGGGAGTCGGCCGGCCGGAGCAGCGAAACACATGCCCGGCACGCGCCCGGTACACCCTGCTGGGTGAGTCTGATGGTGCACGAGGTGACAGCGACCCAGGACTTTTACGGGGAGTTGTTCGGCTGGGAGTTCGAGCTGGGGCCCCAGCAGCTCGGCTGGTACGTACGGGCCCTGCTGGACGGCCATGAGGTGGCCGGCATCGGCCAGCTGCCGCCGGACCGCCACCTTCCGGTCGCCTGGACGCCCTACCTCGCCTCGGACGACGTGGACCTCACCGCGGGGATGATCCGGCACTCGGGCGGCACTGTGGGGGTGGGCCCCCTGGACGCGGCCGACGCGGGCCGGCTGGCGATCGCCTCCGACCCGATGGGGGCGGTGTTCGGCATCTGGCAGACCGCCGCCCACCTGGGCACGGGCATCACCGGAGTCCCCGGCACGCCCGCCTGGAACGAGTTGGTGACCCGCGACTCGTCGAGCGTCACCAAGTTCTACACAACCCTCTTCGGCTACGAGGAAGAGCCCGTGATCTCGGCGGACTTCGACTACGTCACGCTGAACGTCGAGGGGCGTCCCGTCGCCGGTGTCCACGGCGTGGGCAACTTCCTGCCCCGCGGCCGGGGTCCGCACTGGATGACGTACTTCGAGGTCGCCGACACGGACACGGCCGCCGCCCGCCTGGTGGACCTGGGCGGCCATGTCGTCAAACCACCGCACGAGAGCGAGCACGGCCGTGTGGCGACGGTGACGGACCCGGAAGGTGCGCTGTTCTCGCTGATCCAGGGGGCCCACTGACGGGCCCCCTGAGGGTCTTACGCGGGCCGCAGGACGCTGTGGATGGCGGCCTCGCCGGCGGCGAAGATCGAGTCCTCGCGCACCCGCGCTCCCGGACTCGGCGCGTGCATCATCATTCCGTCGCCGACGAAGATGCCCACATGGCCGACATGGCCCGCGTCGCCGTGGAAGAACACCAGGTCACCGGGCAGGATGTCGGCGACGTTGATCGCCATGCCGGCGCTCGCCTGCTCGTGCACGGCACGCGGGAGCGAAACGCCTGCGGCCTTCCAGGCGGCCTGGATGAGACCGGAGTTGTCGTACGAACCCGGTCCGGCCGCGCCCCAGACACACGGCCTGCCGATCTGCGCACGGGCGAAGGCGACCGCCTTGGCGGCCTTCGCACCGGAGTCCACGACGAACGCGATGCCGTTGCCGATGCTCGCGCCGGCCCCGCCCCCGGGCGCGAACGCGTCGGCGCCGAAGTAGTGCGTGCCCGTGCCGTAGGACGTCTGCGTCCCGTGGGGCGGTGTGTGCGTTCCGTACGCCGTCTCCGCGGCGTACGACGTCTGAGTGCCGTGGGGCGGTGTCTGGGTCTGGGTCTGCGTGCCGTAGGCCGTCTCCGTGACGGGGAACGGGTCGGCGACCGGGAACGGTTCGGTGACGAGGGGGAGTTCGGTGACGAGGGCGTAGTCGCCGTCCCGCAGGGTGCCCGCGTAGAGGGGCGTCCCCGCGTCGAGGGACGGGTCCGCGCTCCGGCCGACCGACTGGGGCAGCTGCCATTCCTCGGCGGGCTGTGGGCGAACCTGGTCCACGGAGTCGGGGAGGCGCCAGGTGTCCTCGGCGGGCAGCGCGCCGGTCGCCGGGAACGGGGAAGTGCCCTGGGGAGGCGTCGGGAACCAACTGGGCTCGGCCGAAGGCGTGTTCAGGCCCCCCTGGACCTCCTGCCGGGGTGCGGGCACAGCGGGCAGGACGGTCGTGGGTGCGGCGGACAGCGCGGCGACCGGTGCGGGCGGCAGTGCGGCCATGGGCCCGGGCTGCGGTGTGGCCGTCGGCCCGGCGGGCAGTGCGGCGGTCAACTCCGGCAGGGGACGGGCGGCCGGCTCGGCGGGAGGAGCGGCGGGTCGCGCGGGACGGGCCTCCGGCGCGCGCGCCGGTCTCCTGTCCGGCGGCAGCACCGCCGGTACGGTCGGGCCGAGTTGGGCACGGCCCACGTCGAACCAGGGACGGGCGACCTCGTCGAGTGCGGGATCGGAGCGCCTGCGCGCGGTGTCGGGCACCGCCTTGACGCGCTTGCGTATCCCGAGCCTCATCGCGCGGGTGGCGTTGAAGGTCCCGGTGAAGCTTTCGGCCTGGTCGTAGAGGCTGTTGATCCGCTGCTGGACCTCCTCACGGCTCGGCCCATCATCTCGGGTTCGTTCCGGCGCCATGCGGGACGAGCTCCTTCCGTGGTGCGTCCTCCCGGCCAACCGTCAGGTACGGACAGCAGGTTCGGGAAGTTGTTCGGAGGTCAACTTAGCCAACTTGTGTGCTTCAGGTGAAGGTTGAAGCGCGAAATGCCCGATACGTTATTGTGACCTTCATCGTATCCAGAACGGCCGGAAAGAGCGCCCGGCAAGCACGATCAAGCCGAATTGACCGGCAGGACGTCCGGAGAGATGACGGAGGCGTGCGCGGAGGCGCTCGTCATACGGCGCCGGTGATGGCGTCGGCACAGCACCTCGTAGCCGATGTCCGCGGCCGGGCGGTTCACATCGCCGACGACGACCTGCTCGCCCTCCACGACCATCACGCCCCCGACCGTGCGGGCGTTGTGCGTGGCCCGCGCCCCGCACCAGCACATCGCCTCCACCTGAAGGGTCTCTATCCGGTCGGCCAGCTCGATCAGCCGCTGGGAGCCCGGGAAGAGCTTCGTACGGAAGTCGGTGGTGATGCCGAACGCGAAGACGTCCAGCCCCAGGTCGTCCACGACCCGCGCCAACTGGTCGATCTGGTCCGGCGCGAGGAACTGCGCCTCGTCCACGATCACGTAGTCGACCTTGCCGCCCCTGGACATCTGGTCCACCAGGTAGGCGTGCAGATCCATGCCCACGGCCGCCTCGACGGCCTCCGTCACCAGACCGAGCCGGGAGGAGAGCTTGCCCTCCCCCGCCCGGTCGTCGCGGGTGAAGATCACGCCCTGCAGACCCCGGGCCGACCGGTTGTGCCCGATCTGGAGTGCCAGCGTCGACTTCCCGCAGTCCATCGTTCCGGAGAAGAACACCAGCTCGGGCATGGCAGGTTGAGCACCTTTCGGCGAGATACGGGACTGTCGGGGCGGGACGGGCCTCAGGAGCGTACTTGCAGGAGCGGGACCAGTTGTTCCGCAGGGGTCATCGAACCGTGGTTGCCGACCATCGCCGACTCCCTCGGCTCCCGCTCCGAGGCGACGATCAGGACGTCGTCCCGGGCCGCCGCGACCACGTCACCTATCCGCGCGTACACGCGTTCGTCGACCGTCGGTCCGAACCAGCCCGCCGCGATCGCCTCTTCCCGCGAGGCCACCCAGAACTGCTCGCCGAGCACCTCGCGCCAGCAGGTCAGTACGTCGGCCTCGGCGCCCGGCACCGCGTACACATGCCGTGCCCGGCCCTCGCCGCCCAACAGGGCGACCCCGGCGCGCAGTTCCCAGTCCTCGTCGAAGTCGATGCGGTGCTGCTCGTCGAACGGGATGTCGATCATGCCGTGGTCGGCGGTGACATAGAGAGCGGCGCGTGGCGGGAGTTGTTCCGCCAGCCGCTGGACGAGCCGGTCGACGTACATGAGCTGACCGCGCCAGGCGTCCGAGTCGACCCCGAAGCGGTGTCCCTTGCCGTCCACCTCCGCGTAGTACGTGTAGACCAACGAGCGGTCCCCGGCGGCCAGTTGCTCGGCCGCGAGGTCCATGCGGTCCTCGCCGGTGAGCTTCCCCCGGAACGTTCCGCCACTGAGTGCGATCTTCGTCAGCGGGGTGTTCTCGAAGGTCGGCGAGGAGACCTGGGCGGTGTGCACACCCGCCCGGTCGGCCAGTTGGAAGACCGTGGGATACGGCTGCCACGCGCGCGGGTCCGTCCACGGCTGCCAGCGCAGCTGGTTCATCAGCTCGCCGGTGGCCGGATTCCGCACGGTGTAACCGGGCAGACCGTGTGCGCCGGGAGGCAGCCCGGTGCCGACGGAGGCGAGGGAGGTCGCGGTCGTCGCCGGGTAGCCGGTGGTGATCGGCCGGCCCGTGCCACCGCGCGAGCTGCTCATGAGCGAGCTCATGAAAGGGGCCTCGTCCGGGTGGTCCCGGAGCTGCTCCCAGCCCAGCCCGTCGATCAGGAACACGCAGTTGCGGTCGGCGGGTGCCAGCTCCGGGATCGCCCGGGCCATGTCCGGTACGTCCATCCCGGCGGCCAGGGTGGGCAGCAGGTCGGCGAGCGAGCCCGTACCGTAGTGCGGGACGGGGGCGGAGGAGACGGCCAGCGGCTCCGGGTGGTCCCAGGTGGTCGGGTGGGACATCAGCGCGTGACGTCCGCGGTCGCTTCCGAGAGGGCCTGCGCGAAGACGAGGGCCTGGCGGACCGTCTCCGGGCCGTCACCGGCCTCGCTGACGCGCAGGCTCAGGTCGTCGGCCGTCGAGTTGCCCGTGTAGCCGTGGTCCGCCTCGCAGTTGGGGTCGCCGCAGGCGGCCGGCTCCAGGTCGATGCGGGAGACGGCTCCCCAGCCGATGGTCAGGACGACCTCGCGGGGCAGGGTGCCCGGCGTGTACGACTCCGGGTTGGCGACGACCCTGCTGACGACGACGGACGAGATCCGGCCCAGCTTCACGGACTCCGTGGACGTGGTGGCGTACGGCGTCGGGGACGTCGTGTCCTCGGCCTGCTCGTCGGTGTGGCTGACGATGAAACGGTTGCCCGTGAGGACGAGCACGGTCACGTGCCGGCGCACCTCGTTCGCGTCGAACGTCGTCTCCTGGTGGACCAGGTACGACCGGATGGCCTCGCCGCCGATCGCGGCCTCCACCGCCTCGGCCACGAGGGCCGGGTAGTAGCCGCTGCGCTCGATCGCCGCTCGCAGCCCCTGGGTCGATGTACTGGTCTTGGCCATGTGCCCATCCTACGGGGGCACACTGACTGCGAGGCACCGCTCAGTACACAGGAAGTGTCCGCGGGCCCAGGTCGTCGCGGACGGGCGGCGGCGCCAGCCGGACCGACGCCCCGAGGACACTCAGGCCGTGCTGCGCGACGACCACCGGCTCCAGGGACACCGCGATGACCTCGGGATGGTCGTCGACGAGCCGCGACACCCTGAGCAGCAGCTCCTCCAGCGCCCCGGTGTCGACCGGCGCGGAGCCGCGCCAGCCGAAGAGGATCGGTGCCGTCCGGATCGACCGGATCAGCGAGGACGCGTCGCGGTCGGTGACCGGTATCAGCCGGTGCGCGGTGTCCCCGAGCAGCTGGGAGGCGGGCCCGGCGAGCCCGAAGGAGAGCACCGCGCCGGCCGCCGGGTCGATCACCGCCCGTACGACGGTGTCGACTCCCCGCGGTGCCATCCCCTGGACGACGGGCCGTACCTCGTCCGGGCTGCCGAAGAGGCCGGTCAGTTCGGCGTACGCCCGCCGCAGTTGCTCCTCGTCCGCGAGGTCCAGGCGTACGCCGCCCAGGTCGGCGCGGTGTCGCAGATGCGGGGCGGTGGCCTTGAGGGCGACGGGGTAACCGATGTTCCGCGCGGCGGCCACGGCCTCGTCGGGGCTCGGGGCGGGCAGGGCGCCGCGCACCGGGATGCCGTACGTCCCGAGAAGCTCGCACGTCTCGTCCGTACCGAGGGTGAGTCCCTGTCCTCGCGCGAGGAGCCCGCCGATCAGGTCGGCGGCCGCCTTCTCGTCGATGTCCTCGTAGCCGGGGACCTTGCCGGGCTCGGCGGCCTCCCGCCGCCACTGGGCGTACTTCACGGCTTCCCCGAGGGCCCGCACGGCACGCTCGGCGGCGGGGTAGGCGGGGATCAGACGGGAACAGGAGTCGGGGGAGGCGGTGGTGGCGGGCGGGGACGCGGGGGCCTGCGACACCGGCGCGGGGGACGACTGCCTCGCGTGCGGTGCGGTGCTGGTCGCGGCCGACAGTGCCTCGGCCAGCCCGCCCAGCTCCACGTGGACCACCAGGACCGGCTTCCCCGGTACCTCCGCCGCGGCCGACCGGAGCGCCTCGGCCAGGGCGGCGTCCCGGGCGCCGGCCTCCCCGACCGTGGGGATCGCGGTGACGACGACGGCGTCGCACGTGTCGCTCGCCAGCGCCTGGGCCAACGCCCGGTGGAAGTCCTCCGGCGAGGCCCCCGTGGTCAGGTCCAGCGGCGCCGACGGCCGCAGTCCCTCGGACAGACACGCGTCGTACGTCAGCAGCCCCAGCGACTCCGAGTTCCCGAGGATCGCCACCCGGGGCCCGGCGGGCAGCGGCTGGCGGGCCAGCAGCAGCCCCGCGTCGACCAGTTCGGTGATCGTGTCCACCCGGATCACCCCGGCCTGGCGCAGCAGTGCGGACACCGTCGCGTGCGACAGCCGCGTGGCCCGTACGGCGTGTCCCTGGGGAGCGGCGCCGTCGTGCCGCGCCCCCTGCACGACCACCAGCGGCTTCGCCGCCGCCGTGCGCCGCGCGAGACGCGTGAACTTGCGCGGGTTGCCGATGGATTCGAGGTACATGAGGACGACATCGGTGTGCGGGTCGTCGTACCAGTACTGGAGTACGTCGTTGCCGGACACGTCGGCCCGGTTGCCGGACGAGACGAAGGTGGACACACCCGTGACCCCGGTGACGCCTCCGCCGCGCCGGTGCAGCCGGGACAGCAGCGCGATCCCGATGGCCCCGGACTGCGCGAACAGGCCGATCCGGCCGGGCCTCGGCATCTCCGGGGCGAGTGAGGCGTTCAGCCGGACGTCCTCGGCCGTATTGATGACGCCGAAGGCATTGGGGCCGATGATGCGCATCCCGTACGTACGCGCGTGCCGTACGAGTTCACGCTGTCGTTCCCGTCCCTCCGGGCCGCTCTCCGCGTACCCGGCGGAGACCACGACGAGCCCCTGCACGCCGTGCTCACCGCACTCGGCGACGACCTCGGGGACGCGCGCGGCCGGAACGGCGACGACGGCGAGGTCCACGGGGCCCGCGATGTCACGCACCGACCGGTGGGCCGGTACGCCGTCGATGTCCTTCTGGTCCACCGGGAAGGCGCTGTTGACCGCGTACAGGTCACCGGCGAACCCGGCGTCCCTGATGTGGTCGAGAACGCTGCGGCCCACACCGCCGGGGGCACGGCCGACGCCGACGACGGCCACGGCGCCGGGGACGAGCAGACGCCGTACGGAGCGCGCCTCGGCCCGCTGCTCACGCGCGCGTTGGACGGCGAGCGAGCGGTCGGTGGGCTCCAGGTCGAACTCCAGGCGTACGACACCGTCCTCGAAGCTGCGCTTCTGGGTGTACCCGGCGTCCGTGAACACCTTGATCATCTTGGTGTTGGCCGGCAGCACCTCGGCGGCGAAGCGGCGGATCCCGCGCTCCCGGGCGACAGCACCGATGTGTTCGAGGAGGGCGGAGGCGACGCCCCGGCCCTGGTGCGCGTCCTGCACCAGGAAAGCGACCTCGGCCTCGCCGGCGGGACCGGAGGCGGGCAGTCCGTCGGCATCAATCCGGTCATAGCGTACGGTGGCGATGAACTCGCCGCCGACCGTGGCCGCGAGCCCCACCCGGTCCACGAAGTCGTGGTGGGTGAAGCGGTGGACGTCCTTGGCGGACAGACGCGGATACGGCGCGAAGAAGCGGTAGTACTTCGACTCGTCCGAAACCTGTTCGTAGAAGCTGACCAGCCGGTCGGCGTCGTCCACGGTGATGGGGCGGATGCGGGCGGTGCCGCCGTCGCGCAGGACGACGTCCGCCTCCCAGTGGGCGGGGTACTCGTGCCGGTCCGACGAGTTCTGCATGCGCCCCAGAGTACGGCTCGCGTCCGACAACGTCGCAGGGCAGTCTGTGGGGACCGAAGTCGGGCCCAGGCCGGGGTTCGAACGCGGTTCCGGGACGGGTCGAAGCCCGCTTCCCGGCACGCTTCATGCTGTGGAACAATGGTCTAGACAACCCTGAGACAGTGAAGGGCAGCATCACATGGCTGAGCGCCGCGTCAACGTCGGCTGGGCGGAGGGCCTCCACGCCCGCCCCGCCTCCATCTTCGTCCGTGCGGCCACGGCCGCCGGCGTCCCCATGACGATCGCCAAGGCCGACGGCAACCCCGTCAACGCGGCCTCCATGCTGGCGGTCCTCGGTCTGGGTGCCCAGGGGGGCGAGGAGATCGTCCTCGCCTCCGAGGCGGAGGGCGCCGACGCGGCGCTCGACCGTCTGGCGAAGCTGGTGGCCGAGGGACTCGAGGAACTTCCCGAAACGGTCTGAGGCACCCTGCGGGGTCCTCGGTCGACGGTGACGGCGAACGTCACCCGAAATGCACCACCCGCACATGGCGAAGGGCCCGCCCGAATATCGGGCGGGCCCTTCGTAATTCCCGGTCACGGGCAGCAGAAATAGTCCCCCGCGAATTCAACCCTCTTTGTATACGGCGCCCGTGTTAATGACGCAGGCCCATCATGTTTACGGGAGGTTGCGAAGTCCTCACACGATCCGGACGGTCTCCGTCGCCCGGAAAGCGCAGCCGGTGCGCGAGGGTCGCCCGCTCGGTGTGCAGTGCCGTGACCGCCCGCGCGCGCTCGCTGTCCCCGCGCGCCACCGCGTCCACGATCGCCCCGTGCTCCGCCCAGGACTCGACGGGGTTGGGCGGTGCCTCCACCGCGTACATCCAGGCGATCTTGTGCCGCAGCTGGGTGAGCGTCGAGGCCAGGGCGTGGCTGCCGGAGGACTGGGTGAGCGTCTCGTGGAACCAGCCTCCCAAGGAGCGCAGATCCTCGCTGTTGCCCCTTCTGGCCCGCTCCTGGCCGAGTCTGACCAGGCCGCGCAGCACCTTGAGATGGGCCTCGGTGCGCCGCTGGGCGGCCCGGGAGGCGCCCAGCGGTTCCAGGAGCATGCGCATCTCCAGCAGGTCGGAGGCCTCCTGCTCGGTGGGTTCCGCGACGCACGCGCCCGCGTGCCGCCGGGTGACCACGAAGCCCTCGGCCTCCAGGGTGCGCAGGGCCTCGCGGACGGGGACGCGCGAGACGCCGTACCGGCGGGCGAGCAGTTCCTCGGTGAGCCGGCTGCCGCGCTCGTAGACACCGGCGACGATGTCGTCCCGGATCGCCGTGCATACCGAGTGCGCCGGAATACGCATGTCCGACCTCCGCTTTAATCCCCGTGAAACGTCGACGATTGACGTGTGTTCAGTGACTCTATTGCAGAGAACCGGAATTTCCGACGGCAGGCCGGAATCCGTGGATATTTTTTGGACACAGGGCACCCGGAAACGCCGAAAGCCCCGGCTGGAGGAGCCGGGGCCGCGACGAGTGGTACGAAGAGGTGTCAGACGTTCACGCCGTGCGAGCGGAGGTAGGCGACCGGGTTGATGTCCGAGCCGTAATCCGGGGTCGTGCGGGCCTCGAAGTGAAGGTGGGGACCGGTGACGTTGCCGGTGGCCCCGGAGAGGCCGATCTGCTGGCCCGGGGTGACCGTCTGGCCCACGGAGACGTTGATCGACGACAGATGACCGTACTGAGTGTACGTACCATCAATCATCTTGATCACGATGTTGTTGCCGTAGGACCCGCCCCAGCCGGCCTCGACGACGGTGCCGGAGCCCACAGCGTGGACGGTGGTGCCGGACGCGGCGTGGAAGTCGACGCCGGTGTGGCTGCCGGAGGACCAGATACCGCCGCCCGCCTGGTAGCCGGTGGAGATGTACGAACCGGAGATCGGGGCCACGTAGGCGTTGAGGCGCTTACGCTCGGCCTCACGGGCGGCGCGGGCCTTCACCTCGCGCTCCTGCTTGACGCGTTCCTCGGCCAGCTTCTTGGCGGCGGCCGCGGCCCGCTTCTCCGCGGCCTCGATCCGCTTCTCGGCGGCGGCCTGCTCGGCCGCCTGCTCCTGGGCGGCGGCCTGAGCGTCTATCTGCTCGGCGAGCGACTCCCCTATGGAGATCACCGGGGTGAGGCCGGTCTGCTCGACGGCGGACTCCGTGGCGAGCGCCGGGGCGGCGAGGGCGCCTACGACGCCGCTGGTCGCGAGGGCCGCGACGCCGGCCGCGCGAGCGGTCGTACGGTTGACAAGGCTGGGGCGGCTGGGACGACGGTGCTTCCCGGTGGCGCGGGTGAACGCCATGTAGTGGTTGTTCCTTTCCTCCTTCTCGCCTACCGGGTTAGCTGACGGGTTCGGAGCAGGAAGGTCTCCTACGGGCCCCCTCGCGGCACGCGCGGGCGTCCGATTCACCCCAGGGACTGCACGATGTGGGTCCCCGGCTCCCCTGGCTCGCGCCGTACGGGGACTCGGCGATGACTGTCCGGTGCCGCGACTGCGGCGCACTGCGTGACGGACAGCCGGACAGACGCTAAGCGTGACTACTTTCAAATAACAAACCGATCACGGGTTTTGTCGCGCATGCCACAGTGCAGACTGTCAACCTCTCCATCAATACGGGCAACTTGCACATCAACATGGACAAACAGGGGCCCGGTGACGCTTCCGTCACCGGGCCCCTGCCGCTACGACGTCTCTGTGGACGGTGTCCCTACTCGGCGGGTACGACGCTCACTTCGCCGATGCCGAGAGCCCTGACGGGCGCCTCGATCTCCGCCGCGTCGCCCACGAGGACCGTCACCAGCCGGTCGACCGGGAAGGCGTTGACGGCCGCCGCGGTGGCTTCCACGGTGCCGGTCGCCGCGAGCCGGCGGTACAGCGTCGCCTGGTAGTCGTCGGGCAGGTGCTGCTCGACCTGGTCGGCCAGCGTGCTCGCCACGGCCGCCGCGGTCTCGTACTTGAGCGGGGCGACGCCGACCAGGTTCTGCACCGCGACATCGCGCTCGGCGTCGGTGAGCCCCTCGGCCGCGAGCGTGCGCAGCACCTTCCAGAGGTCCTCGAGGGCGGGACCGGTGTTCGGGGTGTCGAAGGAGCCGCTGATGGCCAGCAGCGCGGCACCCGTACCCTCCGGAGCGGAGCGCAGGACCTGCCCGAACGCCCGCACGCCGTAGGTGTAACCCTTCTCCTCGCGCAGGACACGGTCCAGACGGGAGGTGAGGGTGCCACCGAGGCAGTACGTGCCGAGGACCTGGGCGGCCCAGACCCGGTCGTGCCGGTCGGCGCCGATGCGGCCGATGAGCAGCTGGGTCTGCACGGCGCCCGGGCGGTCCACGATGACGACCCGGCCGGTGTCGTCGGCGGTCACCGGCGGCACCGGCCGCGGCTCGGCCGAAGTGCCCGTCCAGGCGCCCAGGGTGTCACCGAGGAGCGCGTCCAGGTCGATGCCGGTGAGGTCGCCGACGACCACCGCGGTGGCCGTGGCGGGCCGGACGTGCCTGTCGTAGAAGGCGCGTACGGCGGCCGAGTCGATCTTGGCGACCGTGTCCTCGGTGCCCTGGCGCGGACGTGACATGCGCGAGGTCGCCGGGAACAGCTCCTTGTAGAGCTGCTTGGCGGAGCGGCGGGCCGGGTTGGCCGTCTCGTGCGGGATCTCGTCGAGCCGGTTGCGCACCAGCCGCTCGATCTCGCTGTCCGTGAAGGCGGGCGCCCTGAGGGCGTCGGCCAGCAGACCGAGCGCCTTGGGCAGTCGCGACACGGGGACTTCGAGGCTGAGGCGGACGCCGGGGTGGTCGGCGTGCGCGTCGAGGGTGGCGCCGCAGCGCTCCAGCTCGGCGGCGAAGTCCTCGGCGGAGTGCTTGTCGGTGCCTTCGGAGAAGGCCCGGGCCATGATCGTGGCCACTCCGTCGAGACCGGCGGGCTCGGCCTCCAGGGGGGCGTCGACGAGCACCTCGACGGCGACGACCTGCTGGCCGGGGCGGTGGCACCGCAGGACCGTCAGACCATTGCCGAGCGTGTCCCGCCCGGGGGCCGGGAAGGCCCAGGGCTTGGCCTCGCCCGCCTGGGGCTGGGGGTGGAACTCCATCGTGGCGAGCTCGGTCACTTGGCCGCCTCCTCGTCGGTGTCGGTGTCGCTGTCGGCGGTCAGAGGCTCGTAGACGAGCACCGCGCGGTTGTCGGGGCGCAGTCGCTCCTTGGCGGCCTGCTGGACCTCTTCGGCGGTCACCTCGAGTACGCGCTGCACGGCGGTCAGCGCGAGCTGCGGGTCGCCGAACAGCACCGCGAAGCGGCACAGTTCGTCGGCGCGGCCGGCGACCGTACCGAGCCGGTCGAGCCACTCACGCTCCAACTGGGCCTGGGCGCGCTCCATTTCCTCGGCCGTGGGGCCGTCCGCGGCGAACCGGGCGAGCTCCTCGTCGACGGCGGCCTCGATGACCGGCACCTCGACGTCCGCGGACGTCTTGACGTCCAGCCACCCCAGGGAGGGTGCTCCGGCCAGCCGCAGCAGGCCGAAACCGGCCGCCACCGCCGTACGGTCCCGCCGTACGAGCCGGTTGTAGAGACGGGAGGACTCGCCGCCGCCGAGGATGGTGAGCGCCAGGTCGGCCGCGTCGCACGCGCGTGTGCCGTCCTCCGGGAGCCGGTAGGCGGCCATCAGCGCGCGCGAGGGGACCTCCTCCACGACGACCTCGCGCAGTTCCTCGCCGATGACGTCGGGAAGGGCGCCGGAGCGCGGCGCGGGCTTGCCGTCGTGTCCGGCGATGGATCCGAAGTACTTCTCGACCCAGGCGAGCGTCTCCTCGGGGTCGATGTCCCCGACGACCGACAGAACGGCGTTGTTGGGCGCGTAGTACGTGCGGAAGAACGCGCGCGCGTCCTCCAGGGTCGCCGCGTCCAGGTCGGCCATCGAGCCGATCGGCGTGTGGTGGTAGGGGTGGCCCTCCGGGTAGGCGAGGGCGGTCAGCTTCTCGAACGCCGTGCCGTAGGGGACGTTGTCGTAGCGCTGCCGGCGCTCGTTCTTGACGACGTCCCGCTGGTTCTCCATGGACTCGTCGTCGAGGGCCGCGAGCAGCGAGCCCATGCGGTCCGCCTCCAGCCAGAGGGCGAGCTCCAGCTGGTGGGTGGGCATGGTCTCGAAGTAGTTGGTGCGCTCGAAGCTGGTGGTGCCGTTGAGCGAGCCGCCCGCGCCCTGGACCAGTTCGAAGTGGCCGTTGCCCTTCACCTGGCCGGAGCCCTGGAACATCAGGTGCTCGAAGAGGTGAGCCAGGCCCGTACGGCCCTTGACCTCGTGGCGCGATCCGACGTCGTACCAGAGGCACACCGCCGCGACCGGGGTCAGGTGGTCCTCGGAGAGCACCACGCGCAGCCCGTTGGCGAGGCGGTGCTCTGTAGCTGTCAGGCCGCCGGAGCCTGCCTCGGCTGTGGCCGTGTGACCCATGGGCATGTACGTCCCTTCGATCGCGGATGCGGTTGTTGCAACCGCTGTTTTCCTGCCGGTCCTGCCACTGTATGCAAGCGTGTGGAGTGCTGGCGAAGTTCCCGGCGGACGTACGCCCACAGCGAGATTGGTGAGGCGGCGGGCGGTACGTTTCAGCATCGTCGTCCACAGCCCAGCACCGCCTCAGGGACGGCCCTTGGTCCACGTTGTCAGTGCGGCAGTCCACAATGGTCCGCATCAGATGCCGTTCATGTCACCGATCTAAGCGCCGTGTAAGCGAACGACCAGGAAACAGAAGGAGCCGGCAGCGATGGCCCGCCGCAGCACGAAGACCCCGCCGCCCGATGACTTCGAGGAGCGGATCCTCGACATTGACGTCGTCGACGAGATGCAGGGCTCCTTCCTCGAGTACGCGTACTCGGTCATCTACTCCCGGGCCCTGCCCGACGCCCGCGACGGTCTCAAGCCCGTACACCGCCGCATCGTCTACCAGATGAACGAGATGGGCCTGCGCCCGGACCGCGGCTATGTGAAGTGCGCCCGGGTCGTCGGCGAGGTCATGGGTAAGTTGCACCCGCACGGCGACTCGTCGATCTACGACGCCCTGGTGCGTCTCGCCCAGCCGTTCTCCATGCGCGTGCCGCTGGTCGACGGCCACGGCAACTTCGGCTCGCTGGGCAACGACGACCCGCCGGCCGCCATGCGTTACACCGAGTGCCGGATGGCCGACGCGACCTCCCTGATGACGGAGTCCATCGACGAGGACACGGTCGACTTCGCCCCCAACTACGACGGGCAGGAACAGGAACCGGTGGCGCTGCCCGCCGCCTTCCCGAACCTGCTGGTCAACGGCGCGTCGGGCATCGCCGTCGGTATGGCCACGAACATGCCGCCGCACAACCTCGGCGAGGTCATCTCGGCCGCCCGCCATCTCATCCGCTACCCGAACGCCGACCTCGACACCCTGATGCGGCACGTTCCGGGGCCCGACCTGCCCACCGGCGGCCGGATCGTCGGCCTCTCGGGGATCAGGGACGCGTACGAGACGGGCCGCGGCACGTTCAAGATCCGTGCGACGGTGTCGGTGGAGAACGTGACGGCACGCCGGATGGGCCTGGTCGTCACCGAACTGCCGTTCACGGTCGGCCCGGAGAAGGTGATCGCCAAGATCAAGGACCTGGTCGGCTCGAAGAAGCTCCAGGGCATCGCCGACGTCAAGGACCTCACCGACCGCAGCCACGGTCTGCGCCTGGTCATCGAGATCAAGAACGGCTTCGTGCCTGAGGCCGTCCTGGAGCAGCTCTACAAGCTGACGCCGATGGAGGAGTCCTTCGGCATCAACAACGTGGCGCTGGTGGACGGCCAGCCGCTCACCCTGGGCCTCAAGGAGCTCCTGGAGGTCTATCTCGACCACCGCTTCGAGGTCGTACGGCGTCGCTCGGAGTTCCGCCGCGGCAAGCGCCGCGACCGGCTGCACCTGGTCGAGGGCCTGCTCACGGCGCTCGTCGACATCGACGAGGTCATCCGGCTGATCCGCTCCAGCGACAACTCCGCGCAGGCGAAGGAACGCCTGATGGAGCGGTTCTCCCTGTCGGAGATCCAGACGCAGTACATCCTGGACACCCCGCTGCGCCGACTCACCCGGTTCGACCGGATCGAGCTGGAGTCCGAGAAGGACCGGCTGGCCGCCGAGATCGCGGAACTGACCCGGATCCTCGAGTCGGACGCGGAGCTCCGCAAGCTGGTGTCGGCCGAACTGGCCGCAGTGGCCAAGAAGTTCGGCACCGAGCGGCGTACGGTCCTGCTGGAGTCTGCCGGCGCCCCCGCCACCGCCGCGGTCCCGCTCCAGGTGGCCGACGACCCGTGCCGGGTCCTGCTGTCCTCGACGGACCTGCTGGCGCGTACGGCGAACGGCGAGCCGTTCCCGGTCGACGAGGACGGCCGGCGCGCGAAGCACGACCTGATCGTCTCCGCTGTACCCGCCACGGCCCGGGGCGAGGTGGGCGCGGTGACCTCGGCCGGCCGGCTGCTGCGGATCAACGTCATCGACCTCCCCCGGCTCCCCGACACGATGGCGGCGCCCAACCTCTCGGGCGGCGCCCCCCTTTCGGAGTTCCTCTCCCTGGAGGACGGGGAGACGGTGGTCTGTCTGACGACGCTCGACGAGTCGTCCCCTGGCCTCGCGATCGGCACGGAGCAGGGTGTCGTCAAGCGTGTGGTCCCCGACTATCCCTCCAACAAGGAGGAGCTGGAGGTCATCACGCTCAGGGACGGCGACCGGATCGTGGGCGCCGCCGAGCTGCGCACCGGCGAGGAGGACCTCGTCTTCATCACGGACGACGCCCAACTGCTGCGTTTCCAGGCCTCCCACGTCCGCCCGCAGGGCCGCCCGGCCGGTGGTATGGCCGGCATCAAGCTGACGGACGGCGCCAAGGTCATCTCGTTCACGGCGGTGGACCCGGCGGTGGACGCGGTCGTGTTCACGGTCGCGGGCTCGCGGGGCACTCTGGACGACTCCGTGCAGACGACGGCGAAACTGACCCCCTTCGACCAGTACCCGCGCAAGGGCCGTGCCACCGGTGGCGTGCGCTGCCAGCGGTTCCTGAAGGGCGAGGACTGTCTGTCCCTGGGCTGGGCGGGCCCGGCACCCGCGCGTGCCTCCCAGCGGAACGGCATCCCGGCGGAGCTCCCCGAGGTGGATCCGCGCCGCGACGGCTCGGGCGTGTCCCTGCCGAAGACGGTGGGTGTGGTGGCGGGCCCGGTCTAGTCAGCCCGGGGTGGGCCCGCCGGCTTCCTCGGAATCCTCCGGGCTCCGCTCCTGTACGTACCTCAGGACGCCCCACATGCTGTGCTCGTCGGCGTGTGGGGCGTCGTCCATGCAGGCCTCCAGGTCCTTGCTGAGGGTGGGGAGCTGGATGCCGGTTCCGATGAGGACGAGCCGGCTGAGACGCTCCTCGTCGTCGGCCCAGGGCTCCGGGTAGAACCGCAGGAACCGCCCGACGGCGTGCACGGTGTACCGGTTGCGCGGGTCGTGCGGCCCGAAGTCGACGTACCCCTTGATGCGGTAGAGCCCTTCGGGCCGGCTGTCGAGGAAGTCCATCAGCCGGCGCGGGTGGAGGGGCGTCGAGGAGGTGAAGGAGAGGCTGTCGTAGGCGGCGTGCAGATGCCCTGAATGGTCTCCCGTGCCGTTCTCGTCGTGACCGTCCTCGTCCTCGTCCTTGCTGTGATCGTGCAGGTCGTCGAAGGTCAGCTGACCGATGCGCTCCTCGCTCGGCCGGCAGTCGAAGAGGAGCTCGGGGTCGACGCGCCCGTAGTCGGCGGACACCACAGCCGCCCGGTCGACCAGCCCGTGGACTGCGTTCAGGACGCGCTCACCGCCGTCGGTGACCTGTCCGACCTTGTTGACGACGACGAGATCGGCGAGGGCGAGGTGCCTGTCGATCTCGGGGTGCTTCACGCGCGTGTCCTCGAACTCGACCGCGTCGACGACCTCGACGAGCCCCCCGTACACGACCCGGGGGTTCTCGCTGGCGAGCATCATCCGTACGAGTTCCTGCGGTTCGGCGAGCCCGCTGGCCTCGATGACGATGACGTCGATCCGGGCCGAGGGTTGAGTGAGTCGATCAAGATAGACATCAAGTTCGCTCGCATCAACGGCGCAGCACAGACATCCGTTGCCCAGCGAGACCGTGGAGTCGCCCAGTGCTCCCGCGACGGCCATCGCGTCGATCTCGATGGCTCCGAAGTCGTTGACGATGGCGCCGATACGGCTGCCACCGCCGCGGTGGAGGAGGTGGTTGAGGAGAGTGGTCTTGCCGGAACCGAGGAAGCCGGCGAGGACGATGACGGGGATCTGCCGAGGGCTCTGGCTCGGACTCGGCTGACTCACTCTGCGACCTCTCTCACGCCGGCGCGCACACCGGTCCATGGGCCTCGCGCACGTACGAGGAACGAATGCCGCCCCAGGATACGAGCCAGAGAAATCGTCGCCGAGTGAGCGACCCGCGCGATACCGGGCCTGCGGGCCTCAGACGGCGACCGGTACCGCCACCGGGGGTACGGGCCCCACATACCGGGCCGCCGGCCGGATGATCTTCGAGTCCTCCGCCTGCTCCAGGATGTTGGCGCTCCAGCCCACCACGCGGGCCGCGGCGAACGTCGGTGTGAACATCTCGCGCGGCAGACCGCACAGTTCCATGACCACGCCCGCGTAGAACTCGACGTTCGTGTGCAGTTCGCGGCCCGGCTTCAGTTCGGCCAGGATCGCCTCCACCCGGCGTTCGACCTCGACCGCAAGCTCGACCAGCGGGCCGCCGAACTGCTCCGCGATCCCCCGCAGCATGCGGGAGCGGGGGTCCTCGGTGCGGTAGACCGGATGCCCGAAGCCCATGATGCGGTCACCGGCGAGGACGCGTTCGCGGATCCAGGGATCGATGCGGTCCGGCGTCCCGATCGCGTCCAGGGTGTCCAGCGCGCGGCTCGGGGCTCCGCCGTGCAACGGGCCGGACAGCGCTCCGACGGCGCCCACCAGACACGCCACCACATCCGCGCCCGTCGACGTGATGACTCGCGCCGTGAACGTTGATGCATTGAATCCATGGTCAATGGTCGAGATCAGATATTGCTCGATCGCCCTGGCGTGCAGCGGGTCCGGCTCCGACCCGGTCAACATGTACAGGTAGTTGGCCGCATAGGGGAGGTCGTCCCTCGGCTCCACGGGGTCGAGGCCCCGGCCCAGCCGATACAGCGCCGTCAGCACGGTCGGCACGGCCGCGGAGGCGGCCAGCGCGTCCGCGCATCGCTGCTCGGCGTCGATGTCGTAGACGGGACGGAAGCCCTTGGCGGCGCCGAGCAGCGACAGCGCCGTGCGCATTCCGGCCAGCGGTCCGGACCGGCCGCTCGCCGCCGCGATCGCCGGCAGGGCCGCCCGCACCTCGTCGGGCAGCCGTCGCAGCGCCGCGGTCTGCGCGGTGAAGGCGGCGAGACGAGCCGCGTCCGGCAGTCCCCCGTGGACGAGGAGATGCCAGACGTCCTCGAAGCCCCGGGTCTGTGCGAGTTCCACGGCGGAGTACTGGCGGTAGTGGTAAAAGCCCTCGCGCCCCCGGACGTCCCCAATTCGGGTGTCGGTGACGACGACGCCCGCGAGGCCCCGCGGTACGTCGACGACGGCGGTGGATGCGGCGGTTGCGGCCCGGTTGATCGACATGTTTCCTCCTTGGACTTGATTCGACTGTCCATGATTGACTAAAACGATGTCAATATTGATTCAATCAACATGCAATCCAGATGGATACGGTGACACCCATGCGCGATCAAGAGCCCGCCCCCGATCACACGAGCCGCCGCCTGAGCACCAAGGAGACCGCCGAACTGCTCGGCGTGAAGCCTGAAACCGTGTACGCGTACGTGAGTCGCGGTCAGCTCGACAGCCGACGCGACCCCGGTGGCCGCGGCAGCACCTTCGACGCCCGCGAGGTGGAGGCGCTCGCCCACCGCAACAAGCGGGAGAGCAGCGGAAGTCCGGGGTCCGGCGGGGATCTGTCCGTACGCACCCGGCTCACCCTCATCGACAAGGACCGGTACTACTTCCGGGGCGTCGATGCCACCGAACTGGCCTCACGCCACTCCTACGAAGAAGTCGCCGAGTGGCTGTGGACCGGCACTCTGCGTCCCGGAGTCACCTTCACCGCGCCCAAGGCCTCGGTCGCCGCCGCCCGCCGCTCGGTGAACGCTCTGCCGGAGCACAGCGACCCCGTAGACCGCCTCCGGGTCGCCGCCATCGCCGCGGCCGCGGTCGACCCACTCCGCTTCGACCTCTCCGAGGACACCGTCCTGGGCACCGCCCGCACCCTCATCCCCACCCTTGTCGCCGCCCTGCCGCCACTGTCGGCCGGCCACCGCGACGAAGGCTCACTGGCGCACCGCCTCTGGGCCCGGCTCACCGTCCGGATCGCCGACGAGGCCTCGCTGCGCACCCTGGACACGGCACTCGGTCTCCTCGTCGACCACGACCTGGCCGCCTCGACCCTCGCCGTTCGCGTCGCCGCGTCCGCCCGCGCGCACCCCTACGCAGCCGTCTCGGCCGGGCTCGGCGTCCTCGAGGGCCCGCTCCACGGCGCCGCCAGCGGTCTGGCGCACAGGATGCTCGTCGACGTGCTCGAAGAGGGCGACGCGGCTCCCGTGGTCGCGGACGAGCTGCGCGCGGGCCGCCGTGTCCCTGGGCTGGGCCACCGGCTCTACTCCGGTGAGGACCCACGCGCGCGTGCCCTCTTCGCCCTCCTGGAGGAGATGCCGCAGGCCGCTCCCGCCCTCGCCGCGGCCCACGACGTCGTGACCACCACCGCTCGCCACGCCCCGCTGCACGCCAACGTGGACCTCGCCCTGGCCGTGTTCACCGTCGCCTGCGGCATGGGAGCGTCGGCAGGCGAGACGATCTTCGCCGTCGCCCGTACGGCGGGCTGGATCGCGCACGCCCTGGAGGAGTACGGCGAACGTCCCCTGCGGATGCGCCCGTCCGGAACGTACGTGGGTGAGCGCCCTCCGCAGGCGCTCCCGGAGTAGCCGGATGGGGATGGACCGCCGGACCACCCGTTCCGCGCGGCCGGAAGTCGCCTCCTCCCAAGTCAGGTTAGGCTCACCTCTGTGAGTAGGTGCGCAACCGTCTCCCGGGACCTCGACGAGCCCATCGCGGGAACCGCGGCGACCGCGAGGACGTGGCTGCTGGTCGAGCAGCCCGGTCCGTGGGGTGCCCAGGCGCTCACCATGAGCCATCTGAACCCCGCTCTCGGCCGCGCCCTCGAGAAGGCCGCCGAGGGCACCGGCGTGCGGATCGCCCTGATCCGCCGCCCAGGCCGGCACGCCGACTTCGGGCCACCTGCCGTACGGCAGGTGTACGCGGCCCACACCACTCCCGGAGGCGTCTGGCTGCACAGCGCCACGACATGTGACCCCGAACAGCTGCTCGACCTCGACTTCGCGGCTCTCGGCGAGGGCGACCCACGCACCTTCGACACGGTGCTCCAGGGGCGGCCCCACACCGGCGACCCCCTCGCCCTCGTCTGCACCAACGGCAAGCGCGACCGCTGCTGTGCGCTGCTCGGCCGCCCTCTCGCCGCCGAGCTGGCCGCCTCCGGGGTCGAGGGCGCCTGGGAGGTCACGCACCTCGGTGGTCACCGCTTCTCCCCCACGCTGCTTGTGCTTCCGTACGGGTACGCGTACGGCCGCGCCCAGGCTCCGCACGTCAAGGAGATCCTCCAGGGCGTGCGCGAAGGGCGTCTCGAGTTGGACGGCTGCCGCGGCGGCTCCGCCTGGGAGCGGCCCGGGCAGGCCGCGGAACTGGCCGTCCGCTCGGCGGTGCGCGAATACGCGATGGACGCACTGAGCGTCGAACGCACAGACGGCTCGGCGCCCCGCTGGGAGGTGACCGTCGCTCACACGGACGGCCGCCGGTGGAGCGTCGCGGTGACCCAGGGCGCCTCGCTGCCACCGCGCCCGGAGAGCTGCGGGTCGGCGTTGGGTTCACCGGCGCGGCTGGACGTGGTGGCGGTGCGTGAACTGGAGTCGGCGGCTCCGAGGCGCTGACCGCACGGCATCAATCCGCACACGTCAATCTGTACGGCGTCGGCCCGGGCGGCCCGCAGTCCACCCGTCAAGCAGCCGTACATATCCGCGCACGGTCTGTACACGCATTGATCAAGGGATCCACGTCACCCCACTACGGCATGGGCCGCTCGTCCCCGTACCGTCATGGGTATGAGCCCCACTCCCCCCGTACGCCGCCTGCGCCTCGGTCTGCCGCGGCGGATGTTCTCGCAGGTGCTGCTGATGCAGGTGGCGATCGCCGCGGGAGTGGCGGTGCTCGCGACCGGGCTGTTCCTCGCGCCGCTCAGCGACCAGTTGGACGACCAGGCGATGCGCCGGGCGCTGGCGATCGCGCAGACCACCGCGGCCCAGCCGCAGATCGCCGAGGACCTGCAGCACAGCAAGCCGTCGGTCGACGGGCCGGTGCAGGCCGAGGCGGAGCGGATCCGGAAGGCCAGCGGGGCCGAGTACGTCGTGGTGATGGACATGCGGGGCGTGCGTTGGTCGCACACGGATCCGAAGGAGATCGGCCGGGTCGTCTCCACCGACCCCCGCCAGGCGCTGGCGGGCAAGGAGGTCATGGAGATCGACAGCGGCACCCTGGGCCGCTCCGCCCGGGGCAAGGTGCCGCTGCGCGACACCGGCGGCAGGGTCGTCGGGGCGGTCTCGGTCGGCATCGAGTACGACAGCGTGCGCGCCCGGCTGTTCCACGCGATCCCGGGGCTGCTCGCCTACGCGGGGGGCGCCATGGCCGTGGGCGCCCTGGCCGCCTGGCTGATCTCCCGACGGGTGCAACGACAGACCCGTGACCTGGCCTTCTCGGACATCGCGTCGCTGCTCGCGGAGCGCGAGGCCGTCCTGCACGGCATCCGCGAGGGGGTCGTCGCCCTGGACCGCGCGGGCCGCGTCCGGCTCCTCAACGACGAGGCACAGCGCCTGCTGGGCATCGGCGAGGAGGCCGTCGGCCGCTCCCTGGACGAGGCGCTCGGCGCCGGACGTACGACCGATGTGCTGGCCGGCCGCGTGACCGGAACCGACCTGCTCACCGTGCGCGGTCAGCGGGTGCTGGTCGCCAACCGCATGCCCACCGACGACGGCGGCGCCGTGGCCACCCTCCGCGACCGGACCGAACTGGAACAGCTCGGCCGCGAGCTCGACTCCACGCACGGTCTGCTCGACGCCCTGCGTGCCCAGGACCACGAACACGCCAACCGCATGCACACGCTCCTGGGCCTGCTCGAACTGGAGATGTTCGACGACGCCGTGGAGTTCGTCGGCGAGGTGGTGGGCGACCACCGGGCCACCGCGGAGCAGGTCGCCGAGAAGATCCGCGATCCGCTGCTCGCGGCTCTGCTGGTCGGCAAGGCGACCGTGGCGGCAGAGCGCGGGGTCGCCCTGCTCGTCTCGGACCAAACCCTGCTCCCGGACCGGCTGATCGATCCCAGGGGGCTGGTCACCGTCGTCGGCAACCTGGTCGACAACGCGCTGGACGCCGTCGCCGGTACGGCGCACGCGCGCGTGGAGGTCGAACTGCGCGCGGAGGGCCGTACCGCGATCCTCCGAGTGCGCGACACGGGGCCCGGAATCCCGGCGGAGCAGCGCGAGTTGATCTTCACGGAGGGGTGGTCCACGAAGAAGCCGCCGGCGCACGGCAAACGCGGGATCGGTCTCCCCCTGGTGCGCCGTCTGGCGGAGCGGCAGGGCGGCAGCGCGCGCGTGGCCGATGCCGACGGCGGGGGCGCCGAGTTCATGGTCGTACTGCCGGAGGCACTCGCCGAGCCGGACCCGGCACCGCTACCACGCCCCGGCCGCGCTCCGGAAGCGGAGCACGCACGCGTCCCGGACGCACAACCGTGCCTGGAGCCGACCGCGGCGGACACAGTCGCCACAGCCACCGCCGAGGAGGAGCCGCGATGATCGAGGTACTGGTCGTGGACGACGACATCCGCGTGGCGCGCGTCAACGCCGCCTACGTGGAGAAGGTGCCCGGTTTCCACGTCGCCGGCGAGGCCCACAGCGCGTCCGAGGCGCTGCGGCAGTTGGAGCTGCTCCCGCATCTGGACCTCGTCCTCATGGACCACTATCTGCCCGACGACACGGGCCTGTCGGTCGTCCAGGAGATGCGCCGGCGCGGCCACGAGACCGACGTGATCATGGTGACGGCGGCCCGGGACGTGTCGACCGTGCAGGCGGCGATGCGGCAGGGGGCGCTGCAGTATCTGGTCAAGCCGTTCGCCTTCGCGGGGCTGCGCTCCAAGCTGGAGGCGTACGCGGAGCTGCGCCGCACCCTCGACGGTGGCGGCGAGGCCGAACAGGCCGAAGTGGACCGGATCTTCGGCGCCCTGTCCTCCGGCCCCGAGCCCGAACTGCCCAAAGGACACTCCCCCACCACCGCGGAACTCGTGCGCCGGGCCCTGGTGAACGCCGAAGGCCCCCTGTCGGCCCAGGAGATCGCCGAGCGGACGGGGGTGAGCCGCCAGACCGCCCAGCGCTATCTGAAGCTCCTGGAGCGCACGGGACGCGCCAGGCTGACGCTCAAGTACGGCGACGCGGGCCGCCCGGAGCACCGTTACGTCTGGGCGACCCGCTCCTGAGGTACGGGCGGACCTGACGGAAGTGTGAAGATCTTGCCCGTGCGCCGTAGTTCGATGGCGGAAGGAATGGCGTATGCCACAACATCGGTCTTCTGGACGCGAGTCGTTGTTCCGTCTGCAAGAGTCTGTTGTGCTCGTCGGCCCTGAGGGAGAGGCCCGATGATTGACGTCCTGGTAGTGGACGACGATCTTCGCGTCGCGGAGATCAACGCCAGATATGTGGGAAGGGTTCCCGGATTCAGGGTCGCCGCCCGTGCGCACAGTGCCGCCCAGGGCCTGGCCGCCGTGCAGCAGGGCACCATCGACCTGGTTCTGCTCGACCACTACCTGCCCGACCAGACAGGGCTCGAACTCGTCCACCGCATGCGGGAACAGGGCCACTGCACCGACGTCATCATGATCACGGCGGCGAGCGACGTCGACACTGTGCAGGCCGCGATGCGCGTGGGCGCACTGCACTATCTGGTCAAGCCGTTCACCTTCGCCGCACTGCGCGCCCGCCTGGACTCCTACGCGGCCCTGCGCCGCACGGTCGACCGCGTCGGCGACCGGGACCACACCGGCCAGGAGCAGGTCGACCGGATCTTCGGCGCGCTGCGCACCCCGCCGGCACCTTCGGCCCCCGGCCTCCCGACCGGCCACTCGGAACCGACCACGGACCTCATCTGCGGTGTGCTCCACCGCGCCGGCCACCCGCTCTCGGCTCACGAGGTGGCCGCCGAGACAGGATTGAGCCGCTCCACCGCCCAGCGCTACCTCCGCCACCTGGAACAGGCCGGCCGCCTGCGCCTCTCCCTCAAGTACGGCGACACAGGCCGCCCCGAACACCGGTACGCGTGGGTGGCCCCCTGAACGTCCCGCCTCCACCGCAGGGGGCGTACGAGCCTGGAATCACCGCCCGCTAAACGGCGCCCGCTCCCGTGAGCGAGCGCACCTCGGTCTCCGCGTGCTTGGCCTCGTCCGGGTCCTCCGCCGAGGTGACCGTGCCGAGCCAGCCGGCGAGGAATCCCAGCGGGATCGAGACGAGACCCGGGTTCTGCAAGGGGAAGTACTGGAAATCCACTCCCGGGAACAGCGAATCAGGGCTGCCCGACACCACGGGCGACAGCAGCACCAGGACCACCGACGGGATCAGCCCCCCGTACACCGACCACACCGCACCCCGGGTGGTGAAGCCGCCCCAGAACAGGGAGTAGAGCAGCACCGGCAGATTCGCGGACGCCGCGACGGCGAAGGCGAGGCCCACCAGGAAGGCGACGTTGAGGTCTCGGGCCAGCAGCCCGAGGGCGATCGCGACGACGCCGATGCCGACCGCCGCGGTGCGGGCCACAGCCACCTCGCTGCGCGGCTTGGCGCGCGGGCGGCGCAGCGACGCGTACAGGTCGTGGGCCACTGACGCCGAGGAAGCGAGCGTGATGCCCGCGACCACGGCGAGAATGGTTGCGAAGGCGATGGCGGCGACGATCGCGAACAGAACCGTTCCGCCTGTGGAGTCCGCGCCGCCGCCCAGATCGAGGGCCAGCAGCGGCACCGCCGTGTTCCCGGCCGCGTTCGAGCCACGGACCGCCTGAGGTCCGACGATCGCTGCCGCGCCGAAGCCGAGGACGATCGTCATCAGATAGAAGCCGCCGATGAGCCCGATCGACCAGACGACCGACCGGCGCGCTGCCCGAGCGGTCGGCACGGTGTAGAAGCGGGACAGGATGTGCGGCAGTCCGGCCGTCCCCAGCACTAGGGCGAGCCCCAGGCTGATGAAGTCGAAACGCGAGGTCCAGTCGCCTCCGTACCTCAGTCCGGGAGCGAGGAACGCGTCACCGTGGCCACTGCGCTCGGCCGCCGTGCGCAGCAACTGGTCGAAGTCGCCGTGGAAGCGCACCAGCACCAGCACGGTCAGTGCGATCGCTCCGCCCATCAGCAGGACCGCCTTGACGATCTGGATCCAGGTAGTGGCTCGCATCCCTCCCAACGACACATAGATCACCATGAGCGCGCCGACCGCGATCACCGTCCAGGACTGTGCTGCCTCGCTGGTCCCGCCCAGCAGCAGCGCGACCAGACTGCCCGCGCCCACCATTTGCGCCACCAAATAGAGAACGGACACAGTGACCGAGGAAGTTCCCGCCGCGATCCGCACCGGCCTCTCCCGCATCCGCGCCGCGATGACATCGGCCAGCGTGAACCGCCCGCAGTTGCGCACCAGTTCGGCGACCAGGAACAGCACAACCAGCCAGGCCACCAGGAATCCCACCGAGTACAGCAGCCCGTCGTACCCGAAGAGTGCGATGAGGCCGGAGATCCCGAGGAAGGACGCGGCCGACATGTAGTCACCCGCGATGGCAAAACCATTCTCCATCGGGGAGAAGAGCCGGCCGCCCGCGTAGAACTCCTCCGCCGAACCCTGACGGTGCCGGCTGACCCAGGTGGTGATGCCCAACGTGACGGCGACGAACGCGCTGAACAGCGCCAGCGCCAGCGCCAGCATCTGATGGTTGCCGGTCACGATCCACCGCCTCGCAGGCCACGCGTCAGTTCCTGGGTGTCCCAGCGCAGATCGAGCGCCGCCCGGTCCCTGCGCAACCGTGCGTGCCGCGCATACGCCCAGGTGAACAGGAAGGTCGTCAGGAACTGCCCGAGTCCCGCCAGCATCGCCACGTTCACCGCGCCCACCACGGGCCGCGCCATGAACCCGGGCGCCGTGGTCGCGGTCACCACATAGCCCACGTACCAGGAGAAGAAGACCGCGACGCCGGGAATCACGAACCTGCGGTACCGCCTGCGCACCTCCTGGAAGGCCGCGCTGCGCTGCACCTCCAGATAGACGTCCGCCGCACGGCCGCCCCGGTTCTCCTGCTCCCGGCGCATGGGCGGGACAACGGGAGCGGGTGCGCCCGTCCCGTCCAACTCGCCCCAGCCAGAGGCAAGCGCGTCGTACCAGGGGTCGTCGAACCGCGTGTCCCCGCCCGTCTCCACATGGGCCGGGACAGCGGCATGACCTTCGTGGGTCTCGGCCGAACTCTCAGGACCGCCCCCGCGCCTGCGAGGACGACCGGTGCTTGACTGCATGCCCAAGGATGGACAGAACGGGAAGATCCCCGACTCTTCTTCGCCACGGTGTTCACCCCATTAGGTGATTCACGCTGTGGGAGGCCGCACCAACCCCTTCCCATAGGCGTAACGCACCGCCTGCGCACGGTCTTTGATTCCCGTCTTGGCGAAGAGGTTGTTGATGTGGGTCTTCACGGTCGCCGTGGAGACATGGAGCTTGACCGCGATCTCCTGGTTGCTGAGACCGTCCGCGATCAGTATCAGCACTTCGGCCTCCCTCGTGGTGAGCCCGTCGGGCGGCTCCGCGGGCGGGGCCGGCTTCTTCTCGGACTCCGTCAGCCGCTCCAGGAGCCTTCGTTGGATGCTGGGCGCCAGCCCCGCGTCCCCGGACAGCACGCTGTGCACCGCCCTGACGATGTCGTCGCCGTCCGCGTCCTTGGTGAGATAGCCGCGCGCACCTGCCCGCAACGCGCGGAACAGCGACTCGTCGTCGGCGAACGTCGTGAGCACCACGACCTGGGTCCCGGGGTACTCCGCCCTGATCCGCCGGGTCGCCTCGACGCCGTCGCAACGCGGCATACGCAGGTCCATCAGCACGACGTCCGGCGCGAGTTGCGCGACGAGCTGCACGGCCTCGTCCCCGTCCCCGGCCGCTCCGACGACCTCGATCCCGGGCAGCAGGCCGAGCAGCATCACGATGCCTTCACGTACGACGGTCTGGTCGTCCGCCACCACGACCCGCGCGGGTTCCCGCCCGGCCTCCGCCGTCATGTCGGCACCCTCAAGGTCACCACGAAACCCTTCTCGTCCGGCCCCGCATCCAGCGAGCCGCCCAGCAACTCGGCACGCTCGCGCATGCCCAGCAGACCGTACCCGCCGCCCACCCCCGTGAGTTCGCCCGGCGAACCGCCCGAGTCCCTTACGTCGAGCGTCACTTGGTGCTCGCTGTAGTCCAGCCGCACCTGGACCTTGGCGCCGGGAGCATGCTTGCGGACGTTGGTCAGCGCCTCCTGGGCCACCCTGCGCACGGCCTGTGATGCCTCCGCCGGCAGCGGTCTGCGCTCACCCGTAATGGTGACGCCCACATCGTCCGTCACGCCGACGATCTCGCTCAGGTAGTCCTCCAGCGGGGACATCTCGCCCCTCAGCGCGGACAGGGCCTGTCTCGTCTCGGCCAGACCGTCACGGGCCATTCCCCGCGCCGCGACCACCCGTTCGAGTATCCGGTCCCGGTCGGCGCCCCGCTCGATCAGCAGACGGGCCGCTTCCAGGTGGACCAGTTGCGCCGAGAGGCTGTGCGCGAGCACGTCGTGGATCTCCCGCGCGATCCGGGCCCGTTCCGCGAGCGCCGCCGACTCCGCTTCGGCTGCCCGAGCGGCTCGTTCCTGGGCGAGCAGCCGCTGGGCGTTGCCACGCGCTTCGGCGTCGAGCCTCAGGACGTACCCGGCGAGTGCGAGACCGACGCTGGTGACGGTTGTGGTGAGCAAGGGGTCGTCATTGACCACCGCGTACGAACCGAGGGCCACCACACTCGTGGGCACTGCGGCTGACAGGGGCAGTCTTTGCAGTGCCGTGATCGCGCACCCGCACCACAGGACGAGTGCCGGTACCCGGAACCCCGCGGCCTGACCCGCGACCGCGAGGCCCTGAAGCAGCAGCAGGAGCGCCAGAGAGGGCCACAGTCGGTGTTGGAACGTCGTCCGGTGGAACGCCCAGGCGAGCAGGGCGGCGAGAACGACTCCCCCGACGGCCAGAGCCGAGTCACTGCCTCGGGGCGGGCCGCTGCTGACGGTTCCCCACAGCAGCATGCCGAGGATCAGCAGCCGGGTGGCCCAGGCGAGCCGACGGCGGTTGGCGGTGCGGCCCTCGCGGCCGAGCGCCTCCCTGGAAGGCCAGCGCAACCAGTCGTTCTTCGTCACAGGTGCTCCTTCCGCAGAGGCACGCTGTCACCGTAGGCCGTGTTCTGCCCCTGCGCCGAGGACGTGGAGGCGGGGTGAAGCGAATCCGGGTGCGGGGACGTCGCACGCAGGGAGTTCGATCGCAAGCGCAGGATTCCGGCGCGGAGCAGCAGGGTCGCCGCGAGAGCGAGAAGCAGTGCCGACGTGCCCTGATGGACGCCGAGCGCCGCGCTCAGGGCGAAGACGCCGGCACGGAGACCGATCCCGATGATCCACACGGCTACGCTCGCCCTGGTGCTCCGACTCCACACCTCGCCGCCCGGTTCGACCCAGACACGGGTGGTCCAGGCCCAGCCGGCGCCGGTGGCGAGGCCGATGAACAGCTCGGCCGCGAACAGACTGATCGACTCCGCTCGATGATGGGCGTCGATCAGGCCGGGCTCACGCAGTGCCACGACGGCCAGGATCACGGGCACGACCCACCAGCGCCGGTCGCCGTCTATCCGGCGGGTGCGGAACAGTCGCACGACCACCAAACCGGCGACGGCGACGATCAGCAAGGCGTCGACAAGCCCGGACATGCAGGCCTCCGTGGGCGAAGAAGGGGAGAGCCGGCAGCGGGTGCTGTCGACGCTTCGACACTACGGAAAACGGCACGTCACAGGATCGGAGCAGGGGTGGTCGAAGGGTGGATTCGCCCCGGCACCGACCTCCACCCGAGGGTGGAGAAACGGCGCCGGGGCGGCACGTGGAAGTGCCGCCCCGGCCGCGAGTCCCGCACGGATCACGCGTCGATTCGAGACCTGTCCAGCGTGGCAGCCGAACTGGAGATGAACTCCTTGCGAGGGGCGACGTCGTTGCCCATCAGAAGGTCGAAGACCTGCTCGGCCGACTCCAGGTCGGACAGGTTGATCCGGCGCAGCGTGCGATGGCGCGGATCCATCGTGGTCTCGGCCAGCTGGTCGGCGTCCATCTCACCGAGGCCCTTGTAGCGCTGGATCGAGTCCTTGTAACGGACCCCCTTGCTCTGGAACTCCAGCAGCCTCTCGCGCAGTTCACGGTCCGAGTACGTGTAGACGTACTTGTCCTGGCCCTTCTTCGGCTGGATGAGCTCGATGCGGTGCAGCGGCGGCACCGCGGCGAACACCCGGCCCGCTTCGACCATGGGCCGCATGTAGCGGTGGAACAGCGTCAGGAGCAGGGTGCGGATGTGGGAGCCGTCGACGTCGGCGTCGGTCATCATGATGATCTTGCCGTAGCGAGCCGCATCGATATCGAACGTACGACCGGATCCGGCCCCTATGACCTGGATGATCGCGCCGCACTCGGCGTTCTTCAGCATGTCCGTCACGGACGACTTCTGGACGTTGAGGATCTTGCCCCGGATCGGCAGCAGCGCCTGGAACTCCGAGTTCCGGGCGAGCTTGGCGGTACCGAGCGCGGAGTCGCCCTCCACGATGAACAGTTCGCTGCGCTCGACGTCGTCACTACGGCAGTCGGCGAGCTTGGCGGGCAGCGAGGAGGATTCCAGGGCCGTCTTCCGGCGCTGTGCGTCCTTGTGCTGACGAGCCGCGATGCGCGTACGCGCGGCAGCCACAGCCTTCTCCATGACCACCCGGGCCTGGGCCGCGGCATCCCGCTTGGTGGAGGTCAGAAAGTCCTTGAGCTCCTTGGACACCACATTCGTCACGATGCGTCGGGCCGCCGAGGTGCCGAGCACCTCCTTGGTCTGACCCTCGAACTGCGGCTCGGCGAGACGTACCGTGACGACTGCGGTGAGGCCCTCCAAGGCGTCGTCCTTGACGATGTCGTCCTCGGCCACGCGCAGCAGTTTCTTGGTGCGCAGAACCTCGTTCATCGTCTTCGCGACGGCCTGTTCGAAGCCCGCGACGTGGGTGCCGCCCTTGGGCGTGGCGATGATGTTCACGAACGACTTGAGGTTCGTGTCGTAGCCCGTCCCCCAGCGCAGCGCCACGTCGACGCCCAGTTCGCGGGTGACCTCGGTGGGTGTCATCTGACCGTGGTCGTCCAGGACCGGGACCGTCTCCTTGAAGAGGCCCTGTCCGGAGAAACGGAGGACGTCGCAGACCGGCTTGTCGGCGGCCAGGTACTCGCAGAACTCGCTGATGCCTCCGTCGAAACGGAACGACTCCTCGCCCTTGCTGCCGCCTTCGCCGAGCCCGAACTCGTCACGCACCACGATGGTGAGCCCGGGCACCAGGAACGCGGTCTGCCGGGCACGCTGGTGGAGGTTCTCCAGGGAGAGCTTGGCGTCCTTGAGGAAGATCTGGCGGTCGGCCCAGTACCGCACGCGCGTGCCGGTACGGGTCTTGGGGATCCGCTTGGTCTTGCGCAGGCCACCGGTCTCGAACGAGGCGTCCGGACCGTCGGCCCCGAAGGAGCCGGGCACGCCGCGGCGGAAGCTGATCGCGTGAGTGTTGCCTCCGCGGTCGACCTCGACGTCCAGGCGGGCCGAGAGAGCGTTCACCACCGACGCGCCCACGCCGTGCAGGCCACCGGAAGCGGCGTACGAGCCGCCACCGAACTTGCCGCCGGCGTGCAGCTTGGTCATGACGACCTCGACACCGGAAAGGCCGGTCTTGGGCTCGACGTCCACGGGGATGCCGCGGCCGTTGTCCCGTACCTCGACGGAGCCGTCATCGTGCAGGATGACGTCGATGTGGTCGCAGTAGCCCCCGAGGGCCTCGTCCACGGAGTTGTCGATGATCTCCCAGAGGCAGTGCATCAGGCCACGACTGTCGGTCGACCCGATGTACATGCCGGGACGCTTGCGCACTGCCTCGAGCCCCTCGAGGACGAGCAGGTGCCGCGCGGTGTAGTTGGAACCGTCCCGGTCTGCTCCTGCCAGCAGCGCTGTGGACGGCACGGACGTATCGGCGGTCACGCGGTTCGCTCCTCGCTGAATTTCAGTTGGGGCCCTGGTGGGTAAGGGCCCGGCTTCGGTCACCGCTCAGAGGGTACCGAGGCCTGGTAGAGCCGATGTAACGCCACCCTCGTCTGAAACTCAGACTAAACCAGAGTCGCATAACTGTTCGATCCCTCGTTGGAGTGAAGTACATATCACGTTCCCTTCCAGGCATGAACCATTTAGGCTCCGGGCACGTCCTCAAGAACAACCGGCAACCCGGCCGGGAGGACCAACACCCCTACAGACGACAGACAGCGCGAACCCGTACAGACACAAAGACACGCAATACGGCACATTCGCCGCCAACCGGCAGCAGACAGCCGTCTCGAAAGATTTTTTCGAGGAAGAGCCACGAGCGGGAACGTTTTCGGCCTGGTTGGATGTTGACCCTGGTACGACAGCTCGTCGAGCTAGAGAAGAGGCGACGTGACTACTGTTCTGACCCCCGCGAGCCCGCTGACGGCCGCTGATCGCTGCGACCGCTGCGGCGCCCAGGCATACCTTCGCGTTGTCTTGGCGAGCGGCGGAGAACTGCTCTTCTGCGCCCACCACGGTCGCAAGTTCGAGCCGGAACTCAAGAAGATCGCCGCTGAGATACAGGACGAGACGGAGCGACTGACGACCGTTCCAGCCAGCTCCACCGAAGAAGACCGCTGATACCGCGCTTCGACGACGAGCCACCCCCGGCACAGGCCGGTTGATTCGGGCGGCCACTCCTGCACTCAGGAGTGGCCGCCCGCTTCACAAGGCGCGCTTCACAAGCCGCTCACGGACCACCAGGCACGCTCGAGCGGGCCAGGGCTGCGATGCCCCTCGGAGTCCGCACATGGACACTCAGCCACCGTTACCGGGAGCAGCGGGGGTATCCCACCCCAGCGTCCGTATGACGTGCGAGAGCCGCGTGTAGACGCCCGGGCTGCCGGGCCGTCCACAGCCGCTCCCCCAGGACACGAGCCCGATCAGCCGCCCCTGGGCGACCAGCGGCCCTCCGCTGTCCCCTTGGCAGGCGTCCGGCCCTCCGACGGCCTCACCGGCACACAGCATGCTGTCCGCTCGATAGGTCCCGTCGGCGCTGCCGGGATAGGCCCGCTCGCAGAGCGCGTCGGACAGCACGTGCACACGTGCGGCCCGCAGACTGCGCGCGTAGTCCCCGCCGCCCGTGATGTCGCCCCAGCCGTAGACCGTGGCACTCGCACCCGGCTGATAGGCCGGATCGCCGGCGCCCGCCATCCCGATGACCGAGCCCTGCGGGAGGGCCTCGGCGAGGGTGAGCACAGCGAAGTCCCCGGCGTTACTGATCTTGTCGTAGCCGGGATTGACCCAGGTGTCGCGGACGGCGATCTCTTTGCCCTCGGTCGACGTCAGCTCGGTGCGCCCGGTAATGACCTTCAGATCCTGAACACGGTTGGGCGGCGCTCCCAGGACGTCCTCGTCCATGCAGTGGGCCGCCGTCAGCACGGTGGTCCTGCCGACGGCCACGCCGCCGCAGAACTGCCCCGCCCTGGTACCGCCGAACCGGTCACGGCTGGACAGCGCCACCGTCCACGGGCCTTCGGACACGTCGACCGGGAATCCGCCGACGACGACGCCGTCGGCAGCCGCGGGCGTGGCGGATGCCAGCGGTATCACGGCCGCCGCGGCCGCCATGACCAGCGACCGGGTCAGCGTCCGGGACAGGGCCCGGACAAGGGGGTGACGCATGCGCGCTCCTCACTCTGGGGTGATCACGAGAAACCCAGAGTGATCCAACCTGCCCGGCCCCGCACGCGCGGGCCACGAAAGAGGGACGCCGACGGCTGGAGCATTTCATCGCGCACGCGCCGGGCAACGCTCCTCGCACGCCGGTGCGACGAGCCGCGCCCGCTCAGCACGAAGGCCCGGTTCCCCTGAGGGGAGCCGGGCCTTCCGTGTCGTACGGCCGTGTCCTAGTCGAGGTAGTCGCGCAGCACCTGGGAGCGCGACGGGTGACGCAGCTTCGACATGGTCTTGGACTCGATCTGGCGGATGCGCTCGCGCGTGACGCCGTACACCTTGCCGATCTCGTCGAGGGTCTTCGGCTGACCGTCGGTGAGACCGAAGCGCATCGAGACGACGCCCGCCTCGCGCTCGGAGAGGGTGTCGAGGACCGAGTGCAGCTGCTCCTGGAGGAGCGTGAAGCTGACCGCGTCGGCCGGGACGACCGCCTCGGAGTCCTCGATGAGGTCACCGAACTCGCTGTCGCCGTCCTCACCCAGGGGGGTGTGGAGGGAGATCGGCTCACGGCCGTACTTCTGGACCTCGATGACCTTCTCCGGGGTCATGTCGAGTTCCTTGGCCAGCTCCTCCGGGGTGGGCTCGCGGCCCAGGTCCTGGAGCATCTGGCGCTGCACGCGCGCGAGCTTGTTGATGACCTCGACCATGTGCACCGGGATACGGATGGTGCGGGCCTGGTCCGCCATGGCGCGGGTGATCGCCTGACGGATCCACCAGGTGGCGTACGTCGAGAACTTGTAGCCCTTGGTGTAGTCGAACTTCTCGACCGCGCGGATCAGACCGAGGTTGCCCTCCTGGATCAGGTCCAGGAAGAGCATGCCGCGGCCGGTGTAACGCTTGGCCAGGGAGACCACCAGACGGAGGTTGGCCTCCAGGAGGTGGTTCTTGGCGCGGCGGCCGTCCTCGGCGATGATCTCCAGCTCGCGCTTGAGCTTCGGGGCCAGCTTGTCGGCGTTCGCCAGCTTGTCCTCGGCGAAGAGACCCGCCTCGATACGCTTGGCGAGCTCGACCTCCTGCTCGGCGTTGAGGAGCGGGACCTTGCCGATCTGCTTGAGGTAGTCCTTGACCGGGTCCGCGGTGGCACCGGCCACGGCAACCTGCTGGGCCGGCGCGTCGTCCTCGTCGTCGTCGGAGAGGACGAAGCCCTTGTTCTCGCCACCCTCCTCTTCCTCTTCGCCGGGCTTGACGTCCTCGAGGACCTCGTCCTCGATGCCTTCGGCGTCGTCCTTGCCGGCGGTCGTCTTCTTGGCCGCCGTCTTCTTGGCGACGGTCTTCTTCGCGACCGTCTTCTTGGCGGTCGTCGTCTTCTTGGCGACGGCCTTCTTCACGGGCGCCTCGTCCTCGGCGGAGGACTCGGCGACGGGAGCCGCCGGGGTGGCGGTGGCGGTGGCCTTCTTCGTGGTCACCGTCTTCGCCGCGACCGTCTTGGTGGCGGTGCGCTTGGCGGGACTCTTCGCTGCGACGCTCTTTCGGGTGCGCTTGGGCTCCGCGGCACTGACCATCAGCGTCACACCCTCTTCCTCGAGGATCTGGTTGAGGCTGCGCAGTACGTTCTTCCACTGAGTGGCCGGAATCTGGTCAGCTTCGAAGGCCCGACGTACGTCGTCGCCGGCGATCTGCCCCTCAGCCTTTCCCCGCTCGATGAGCGCCATGACAGAGACGGACTCGGCGATCTCGGGCGGGAGCGTACGGGATGTGCTGGCCGACACGAACAACCTCTCGGAACGTTGGAAAACGGCTTCCGGCCCCGTCCACTACGGACAGGGGCCGACGACCGCCGACTGGGGATGGGCCGACGGCGCGGGCAAAGGGCCGGGAAGATGCACAGCGCCTTGAACGGCGTCCGTATTCCTTCCGCGGCTGTCACCTCTTAGGTCATCGCGCTGCTTCCGCGAGCGTTACGCCCAATCTGCGTGGCCCGAGTCACACCCCGTAAGCACTCAAAAGCGGTCAGATACGGCTAGAGGTGGTCGGCCCTGGTCGCAACCAGACCGTCCCGACCTCACTGTGCCCACTCCCACAGCTGTCGTCGCAGCCCTGGCGGGCGTTTGCGGACGGTCCGCCCCCACTTCGTCCCGCTGCCGGACCCCGCCGAGCCCTCTCGGGAGCCCGACGGGGCCCGGCAGTCACAGTTCGCGAGCGAGCGATGCTGCCGGAGAGTGACACGGTTCCCGATCGGCGCCGCCCTCGGCGCGATCAGTGCTCGCGCGGGGCCGGGACCACGCGCTCGACCTCGGGGTGCACGACGAGGAGCTGTCGCATGGCCGCTTCCGCCGCCGCGCCGTCGCCCGCCCCGAGGGCGTCGACGATCCGGGCGTGGTGCGCCAGGGACGCCTCGGTGGGCCGGTCGCAACCGGTCATCGGACCGCCGGACACCTGGAGGGCGGCGGACACGATCCCGGAGAGGTGTTCCAGCATGCGGTTGCCGGCGAGCTGAATGAGCAGCGAGTGGTACTCGGCGTCGGCGCGAGAGAACGTCAGCGCGTCACCCTGGTTCATGGCGTGGCCCATGATCTCGACCATGTCGACGAGCCGCTGCTGAGCCTCCTCGCGCCCGTGCCCGGCGGCCAGACGGGCGGCGAGCGGCTCGATCGTCCAGCGCAGCTCGCTGAGCTCACGACGCTGGTCGTCGCGCTGCGGCCCGAAGGCCCGCCACTCGATGATGTCGGGGTCGAGGAGGTTCCAGTCGCTGACGGGACGCACGCGCGTGCCCACGTTCGGCCGGGCGCTCACCAGGCCCTTGGCCTCCAGGACACGGAGCGACTCACGGACGACGGTGCGGGAGACCTCGAACCGCTGGCCGATCTCCTCGGGCACCAGGGGGCGGTCCGCGCCCAGGTCGCCGGAGACGATCATCTGGCCCAGTTGCTGGACGAGTTGACCGTGCAGTCCGCGACCGCGGCTGCCCGCGGTGCGACGGCCGACGCGGCCCAGCTCCGGGTCCGCGGCGTCCCAGGAAGGAACTCCCACGCGGCCGGCCCCGGGGGCCTCGGCGTAGGGGTAGCGGTCGAGTCCGCCCGGGCCGACGAGACCGGAGTCTGCGGAGCGGGCGGCGGTCATCATGGTGTGCGCAAGGGTACTCACGGATCCTTTGTCGGCTCTGCCTCCAACTCCCTTGAGGTCTTTGGTGAAAAGCACACGAAAGGGTGATCGCTCACCCCGTCGCAATTGACGCCTTATCGGAAAGAAACGGGCGTCCCTCGGGGAGTTGTGCGCAGGGCAGGACTCGAAGGGTGCGGACGATCGTCATCGGACCCTGCTTCGCAGGGTCGTGACCAGATACGCGCACAGCAGGGCAGTCAGCGACAACGCGAGCGCGCCACCCACGGGTTGGGCGATCATCCGCGCTGCGGCGGCCAGATACCGCTCGCCCCCGAACGGCCACTGTGCGAGGAACAGTTCCCGCAGCCGCACGGAGAACCCGGCCGCACTTCGCACGGACGGTCCCTCCACGGCCTTCTGCACGAGGGGCACCACGAGGACCGGTACGGCGACCACCGCCGCGAGCCCGGCGGTGGTGGACCGGAAGATGCCCGCGGCCAGCACCCCGGCCCAGGCGCAGCCGATCACGAGGCCGATCCAACTCGCGGTCAGCGGAAGCCACTCCGCGGGAACCTGTGCCAGTTCCCGTCCGTAGACGAGGTAGAGCACTTCGGCGTCGCAGCCCACGGTGAGGAATGCCAGCAGCAGCCCGGTGATCGCGGCGACGAACAGCTTGGCGGCGAGCAGTCCCAGCCGGCGGGGCACGGTGCCGCTGTCCACCGCCAGGGCGGGATGGCGGAACTCGTCACCGAAGGCGATGGCGCCGAGCAGCCCGGCGCCGATCGCCGCGGGCGGCAGCGGCAGCTCCCTCGGCCAGGCGGCCAGCAGGCGGTGCTGCGGAGTGTGGCCGATGCGGGCCAGGAGTACGGCGACGAGCGCGGACGAGACGAGCACGGCGGCCGCGGTCAGAAACCCGGTGCCGACACCACCGGCGCGGCGCAGTTCGTAGCGGAGAGGACGCAGTGGGCTGGGAGCGGGGCGGACGGAGATGGGCGGGGGGAGCGGGGGGAGGCTGTCGGAGGTGAGGGCGTCGCAGGAGCGTGGGCGGGCGTCCTGGGTGCGTGCGGACGTTGTCCTCACGGAGGCTCGGCCAGCTGTCGGCTCGGAGAGCGGGGTCACCGCCCGTACGGCGTCGGGGGCTTCGTTCAGCGCGGGGAGACGGGATGCCGGGGCGCCCTCGGACGGCGCCGGGGCGGCGGAACCTGGACGCAGAGCAGCAGCGTCCTCGCGGCGGTCCTCGGGCCGCCGGGAGGCCGAGTCGATCCCGGGCCCCATGTCGCCGACCTCGTCGGCGAGTTCGTGCACGAGGATGCCGTGCCGGAACGCGGTCTCGCCGATGTCCGCGCACGTACTGCCGTACACGGAAAGCCGATTGTCGGTCTCCTGTACGACTTCCACGGAGAGCTGTGCCGTGCGGGCCTCTTTGGTCAGCAGGGCCGCGAGACGGGTGGCGTGGGGGCTGCGGACGGCGACGCGGGGGCGCAGTCGGGTGCGGGAGAATTCCGTGGCCGCCTGGTCGGCGACGAGTCGCCCGTGCTCCAGAGTGATGATCCGGTCGGCGGTGCGGGCGGCCTCCTTGGCGTCGGTGGTGGTGCACAGGACGGTGCCGCCCTGGGTGGCATGGGCGCGCAGCATGCCGTGCAGCCAGTGGCGTTCGCGAGCGGACAGTCCGTTGGTGAGGGCGTCGAGTACGAGCGTGTGCGGGTCCGCCAGCAGTGCGCAGGCAAGACCTAGCCGGCGGTCCATGCCGCGTGCCAGAGTGCCCAGGCGTTCGTCACGCAGGCTGACCAGGCCGACCACCTCGAGAACCTCGTCGGCACGACGGGCCGGAACGCCTGCGGCCGCGCACAGCATGCGGAGTTGGCCTCGGACGGTGCGCGCGGGGTGCCCCGGTACATCACCCAGGACAACGCCGATCTCACGTGACGGGTGGGCGATGCGGTGCAGAGGGCGGCCTCTGAAGTAGGTGATTCCACGGCCTGGTTGGAGTTCGAGCATGAGCCTGAGCACTGTTGTCTTGCCGGCGCCCGGGGTGCCGAGGATCGTGGTGACGCGGCCCGCGCGTGCCTCGAAGGAGACGTCGTCGACGGCGGGCGGTAGCTCCTTGCGGGGGTTGCTGGTCAGTCCGAAGGCCTGGATCACCCGTAGCAAGATAGCGCGTTATGTCCGTTTTACCGGGTGCGGTGGGGGCCGTGTCAGACCTCGGGACGCAGCATCGGGGGGTTGAGCAGGGTGGCGCCTCCGGCTCGGAAGAGCTGGGCCGGGCGACCGCCCTGCCGGGTGGTCGTCCCCCCGGTGGGGACCAGGAAGCCGGGGGTGCCCGTGACCTTGCGGTGGAAGTTGCGCGGGTCGAGGGCGACGCCCCACACGGCCTCGTACACCCGGCGCAGCTCGCCGACGGTGAACTCGGTCGGGCAGAACGCCGTGGCCAGCGACGAGTACTCGATCTTGGAGCGGGCGCGCTCCACGCCGTCCGAGAGGATCTGGGCGTGGTCGAAGGCCAGCGGGGCCGCCTGTTCGCCGTCCCGGCCGTAGCCGCCCTGCTGCAGCAGTTCCTCCACGGGTGCCCAGCGCGCGCTGTTGGCGTCGCCGCCCGCCCTGGGGGCGGGCAGGTCGGGGGCGAGCGCGAGATGGGCGACGCTGACCACTCGCATCCGGGGGTCGCGCTTGGGGTCACCGTAGGTCGCGAGCTGTTCCAGGTGCGCGCCGTTGTCCTGAGCGGGGGCGATCGGATCGTGGGCGCGCAGGCCCGTCTCCTCGGCCAGTTCCCGCGCTGCCGCCTGCGACAGGTCCTCGTCGGCCCGCACGAAGCCACCGGGGAGCGCCCAGCGTCCCTGGAAGGGCGGCTCACCCCTGCGCACCGCCAGCGCGCACAGGGCATGACGACGCACGGTCAGCACGACCAGGTCCACGGTGACGGCGAAGGGCGGGAAGGCTGACGGGTCGTAGGGCATGCCGTGATCATAGTCGTCTGCCTGACGATAAACACTCCCTACTCCGGCCGCGCCCATGGCTGATCCATAGTGGTCGGACACGTGCGCCACCGGCCGCTTCCCTTCTCCTGACAGGCATGTTGTACGAGGTCACGCTCCCAGTTGCAGTCCTGCGGCGGCCTCCTCGACCATGGCGACGCCGAGCCGACCGACCCGTACGGAGAAGGGGGCACCGGCGATCCGCAGCCCGGTCAGGCTGATCTCGCCCAGGGGCACGCTGCGTACGGGGCGGAGCATGACCGTGCTCGCCGGGGCGTCCGGCCGGATGCCGGCCATGGTGGCCAGCAGCAGTACCCCCGAGGCGGCTGCGGTCGCCGAGGGCCGGCAGGCCGCCGGGTGGGGCAGCGGGGCGCCCGGGTCCGTGCGCTGCTCCCCCGCGTACATCTCCGGCAATCGGAACTGGAACGCCTCGGCGGCCGCGAGGATGCCGCGCAGCAGCGCGCTCGCCTCCTTCTCGTACCCGGCGGTGGCCAGTCCCGCGACGGCCACCGCGGTCTCCTGGACCCGCACGGCTCCACTCCGGTGGCCGAACGGGTTGTATCCCGCCTCCTTGACGCCCAGGCCGCGCAGTCCCCAGCCGGAGTCCATGGCCGGCCCGCCGAAGAGCCGGGCGAGCTGTTCGGTCTGCACCTTGTCGAGCAGCCCGGGGGCATGTTCGCCCGCACCCAGCAGACCGGTGTCGAGGAGATGGGCGGCGACGGCGCCGAAGTGCGGCACGTTACGCCCGTCCGGGGTTCGGGCAGCCGCGGGTCTGCCGCCGCTCAGGTCGTCCATCCAGAAGTCGGCCCGGAACGCGATGCGCAGCTCCTGGGCCCACTGCCGCAACCCAGCACCGCCCGGCCGGCCGTAAGCGTCGAGGAGATCGGCGCCCAGAAGGGCGGCGCGGTGTGCGTGGGCCTGCGTCTCGCAGCGCACCGGGCCGCCGGGCTGCGGATCGGGCAGGTAGGTGCCCTCGTCCACAGTCGCGCGCAGCCAGGTGAGACAGCGCTCGGCGGTCGGGAGCAGTTCCTCGATCGTCTGTTCCGGCAGCCCCCAGCGACGGGCCTCGGCCAGGAGCACGGGGAAGAGCAGTGTGGCCTCCGTACCCGTGCAGCCCGGTGGCAGGTGTGGGCCCGCGTCCCGGCGTGGTCCCGGGAGCATGCCGGATCTCGGTCCCGGCCCCGGGAGTTGGGTGCGGGCGAGGGTCCGCAGCGTGCCCGCGGCGAGCCCGGTGCCCAGCGGCAGCGTCATGCGGGCGGCGGCGAGCGCTTCGGCCGGGGCCATGCCGCAGCGCCAGGGTGCTCCCGCCGCGAGATGCGTGTCGGAGGGGTGCGCGGAGTCACGCAGAAGCAGGGCCTGCAGATCGGCGATGCTGGTTTCGAGGAGCGCCGCGACGCGTGGATCGTCGCCGCCGGCCCGTGCAGAAGCGAGAGGGCTGGTCGCCGCACGGCCCACGGCTCGGACGGGTCCCGCCCCGTCCTGCCGTATGCGCAGCTCCAGGGTCGAGGAACCGCCCGGGGGCAGTTCGAGTTCCCACCGCAGCAGACCGGCGGAGGCCAGCGCGTCGGCGGGTGGCGGATCGGCCGTGACGGCGGCGCCGCCGGTGGCGCCGGACCAGCGCAGGCCGAAGGCGTGCACGCTGGCGGGCAGTTCGGGGCCGGGGGTGCCGGCGGCGATCATGCCCAGATCGGCCAGATCGGTACCGAGTGACACCTCGACCGGCACACGCAGCGGGCGCGGCGCCGAACTGCGCAGGGTGATCCGCTCCGTGCCGTCCGCGTGACGGATGCGCTCGACGACGACGTCAGGGTCCGGCCCGCCGTCCGGGGTCGCGCGTAACGTCCCCACGAACCGGGCGCGGTCGGCGCCGGTCATGCGGGCCTGTACCGGGAGGGGCTCACGCCCGGCCACGCGGACCTGGCATCGGGCGAGTAAGCGCCTTCCCCCGCGATAGAAACCCTCCAGCCCTCGGCCCGTGAGCTGCCCTTGGTCCGTGGAGATCGCGAGCCCGGGGAGCGCGACGCAGATCAGGGTGGTGTGGGTGGGGGGCAGCTGGGCGGGACGGCGGGCGGCAGGCATCGCGGCAGAGGGTGTTCGAGGAGGAACAGGCGGCCCGGGCGATGACTGCGCGCCCGCCGATGGAGGGGACCCGCTGACCGGAAAGCGCGGCTGCGAGCCACGTGGGGCGCCCCCGCTCCCGGGTACTCCGCCGCCACCTCCTCGCAAGGGCGGTGCGGGTGTGTTTGCCGCCCGCCGGTCGTCGTCGGCGGCCGAGGGCGGGGGCGGCGGATGCATGGGCGGCTTCTTCTGCTCTCTGGGCGCCGAGGGCGCGCTCGGCACCTGGCAGGGGGCCTCGGCGGGACGGGGGTGATGCGGCGGTTCGGCCCGTCCAGGGGTTCCGCCACTCAGGTGAACGGACCAGGGCTTCCCCGAGTCACGCCTCCGGCGGTACAAGCCGACCGAATGGCGGTGAGACGGGGCATGCGTCCGGCCCGCGCCGGAACGACCGCACCGGCTGTCCGTTGTGGTCGGGAGGGAGAGGTGTCCGTGAGCCGTCCTGGCGTCGCTCAGTTGTACGTGGGCGGCACTGCCGATGCTCAATCGCCTGCGGCGAGTTCCACCGCTGCCGGACCGCCCGCTTACCGGCGCTCGGCCGCATCGCCGCCCGGCAGTGCCGTCACCGGCGGATCGCTCCTCAGGCGTTCCGCCGTTGCTCGGTCGTCGGCCGCCGGTCCGTTCATCGCGCGCACGCCCGGTGCTTGTCCGGCCCCTGTCGACCCGCCCGCCCGGCGCCCGCTTCCCGGACGGGCGCCCGTCAGCCACCCCTCCCCTCTTCACGCGTCGTTCCCCTTCGTCCTGCCGCGGCGAAGAGCGGTTCCTTCCGCGCCGGCGCCGGGGCGACGTACGACGGGCCTGCCCGAGGTCTGAGGACGAGTACTGCTCGTGCCAGCGGCACGGCGCCGGGTATCGCCGCCGTCTGTGAGGCCTACCCGCCGCCGACGCCTCGTGGCCGATTCCAGCGCCCGAGCGGCGCCGGTGACCGACGTCGAGCAGGACGGGGGGCCCGCGGCATCGGACGGCGCGGCGGGTTCGATGCCGTCGATCCGGCTGTCACGGTCCATCCCCTGCCCGTAATCGACCCCGCTCGGTCCCCCGAACCGCTCCGTGGCCTCGAACCCTTCCGGGTCCTCGTCCCAGCCGACGCCCGTTTCCTCATCCCGGCCGGTGCCCCTCTCGTCGTCCCAGCCAATGCTCGTCTCCTCGCCCGTCCCGGCCCGTTCGACGGACGGACTGGTCCTGGGCGGTCCGGCTGCCGCGTGTGCTCGGCCGCCGCGCTCCGCGCGCAGACAGCGGCGGATCGACTCCGGGTCCAGACCCTCGTTGCAGGCCTGGTGCAGCAGGCGGGCGAACAGGTAACCGGGATCCGCACCCAGAGCCATGGCCAGGGCTTCCCTGGCCTCCAGGTCGTCGCCGGTGGACCAGGCGACCCAGCCCGCGAGCGTCAGTGGTGCCGCGGCGTGCTCGCGGTACGGCCCGACGCAGCGGCGCGCGAGAGCCCTCCAGAGGCGTAGGGCGGGCGCCGCCTCGTCGCCTTCCATCCACTCCGCCGCCCGATCGCGGGTCGTACGGTCCTGCAGGCCCAGAATCAGCGTGGCGGCCTCGTCGTGTGTGAGCAGTTCGTCGTCGCGGAGGTCCGCAAGGAGGGTGCCGGACACGGCGGGGGCGTCGGCGAAGCGGCTCCTGACCCGGTGTGCCTGTCGCAGGGTCTCCTCGGCCACGTCGGCGCGGCTCGCGCTGTCGAGGATGCGCGGGACCAGGCGGGCGTTGGCGGTGTCGAGCGCGTGTTCCTGTTCCAGCGCCGCAGCGGTCTCCCAAGGATGGAACCTGGCCCGCAACTCGCTCAATGTGCCTCGCACTTGCAGGCCGGCATAAGTAGCGGCGGCGGCCAGTACCGAGGTTCCGGGCAGGCCCATGGGCACCCCTTCGTCCGGACAGCACTCGGGCGTCACACAGCAGTAGGACCAGAACCGGTTGTCGGCGATGCACAGTGCCTCGACCACGGGTACGTCGAGACGACCGCACGCGGTGCGCAGCAACTGGGCGAGCGGGCGCAGCCGTTCCCGCACCTCGTGCCGGGCCTCTCCCTCGGCCGGTTCCTGGCAGAGGTACACCACCATGCTCTCGGGCCGTGCTCCTCTGCGCTCGCTGCCGGTCACCAGACCGTGCGTCAGTTGCTGTGCGGCGGCGGGCCAGTCGTCCGGGTTGGCGGGAATGCCGAGCCGGGCGCGACCGCCGAACCGGCCGCGGCCCTCCCTGTCGTGCAGCGCGACCAGAACGATGCTGTCCTCGGGGTGGTAGCCGAGCAAATAGGGCAGGGCGTCGGCCAGTTCGGCCGGGGTGCGGAGGGTGACCTGATGCGTTTCGCCGTGATTCGTCATGCCGTGACGATCTCGCGGATCTCAAGATTCCGCTTGAGCCTGTGGATAACTTCGATCAGGAGCACATCAAGGATCACGCCGGGCGGCGGATGGGCGCCCAGCGCAGGCCCACCCCGCTTACCCGGCCACGGCAAGGGTGAGCGGGAGCACCTGCTCGGCTCCGTTCTGGCGCAGCAGACGTGCTCCCACGGCCAGGGTCCAGCCGGAGTCGGTGTAGTCGTCGACCAGCAGGACCGGGCCGGGGGTGGCGGCCAGGGCGGCGGCAAGGCTCGCGGGCACGGTGAACGAGGCCGCCAGGGCGCGCAGTCGCTGGGCCGAGTTGCTGCGGTGCGCCGCGTACTCGTCGGCCCGCTCGGTGTAGGCGAGGCTGCCCAGCAGCGGGAGTCTGCCGACCCGGGCCAGGCCCCCGGCCAGGGAGGCGACCAGTTGCGGGCGAGTGCGGGAGGGGATGGCGACGACCCCCACAGGTCGCGCCATCGCGTCGGGGGAGCCGTCGGCCCAGCCGCCCGGCGAGCGGGCCCAGTCGGTCACCACCGTGACCACGGCGGCCAGCACATCGTCCGGAACCGGCCCGTCGGCGGCCTGCGCCGACAGCAGCGGACGCAGACGGTTGCCCCAGCCGATGTCCGAGAGACGGCCCAGTGCCCGCCCTGCGGCCGCCTGCTGGCCCGCGGGGATACGGCCCTTGAGGTCGATTCCGACGGCGGACATGCCCGAGGGCCACATCCGGCGCGGCTCGACCTCGACCCCCGGACGGTCCAACTCGCCGGTCGCCGCCGCGAGCGCACCCGGCGAGACGGCGGGGTCGAACCAGGGCCCGGCGCAGGTGTCGCAGCGACCGCACGGGACGGCCTTCTCGTCGTCGAGCTGCCGCTGCAGGAACTCCATCCGGCACCCGTCGGTCGCCACATAGTCCCGCATGGCCTGCTGCTCGGCGGCCCGCTGTTTGGCGACCCAGGCGTAGCGCTCGGCGTCGTACACCCATGGCTGCCCTGTCGCGGTCCAGCCGCCCTTGACGCGCTTGACGGCCCCGTCCACGTCCAGGACCTTCAGCATCGTCTCCAGCCGCGACCGCCGAAGATCGACCAGCGGTTCCAGCGCCGGCAGCGACAACGGGCGCCCCGCCTCCTCCAGAACCGTCAGTGTGCGCCGTACCTGCTCCTCGGGAGGGAAGCCCACCGACGCGAAGTACGCCCAGATCGCCTCGTCCTCCCGCCCGGGCAGCAGCAGTACATCCGCATGATCCACACCACGTCCCGCGCGCCCCACCTGCTGGTAGTAGGCGATCGGGGACGAGGGCGACCCCAGGTGCACCACGAACCCCAGGTCCGGCTTGTCGAAGCCCATCCCGAGCGCCGAGGTCGCCACCAGCGCCTTCACCCGGTTCGCCAGCAGATCCTCCTCCGCCTGCAACCGGTCGGCGTTCTCCGTCTTCCCCGTGTAGGAGGCCACCGGATAACCGCGCTGTCGCAGGGACGCCGCGACCTCCTCCGCCGCGGCCACCGTCAGCGTGTAGATGATCCCCGAGCCGGGCAGCTCCCCCAGCCTCTCCCCCAGCCACGCCAGCCGGTGCGCCGCGTCCGGCAGGGCCAGCACCCCCAGCCGCAGGCTCTCCCGGTCCAGTGGCCCGCGCAGCACCAGGGCGTCCTCGCCCCCCGTGCCCAGTTGCTCGGCCACGTCCGCCGTCACGCGCGCGTTCGCGGTCGCCGTCGTGGCCAGCACCGGTACCCCGGCCGGCAGCTCCGCCAGCATCGTGCGCAGCCTGCGGTAGTCCGGGCGGAAATCATGGCCCCAGTCGGAGATGCAGTGCGCCTCGTCGACCACCAGCAGGCCGGTCGTGGCCGCGAGCCTGGGCAGCACCTGATCACGGAAGTCCACGGAGTTGAGGCGCTCCGGACTGACGAGGAGCACGTCGGTCTCGCCGCGCTCGACCTCCCCGTAGATGGCGTCCCACTCCTCCGGGTTGGCCGAGTTGATGGTGCGTGCCCGGATTCCGGCCCGCGACGCCGACTCGACCTGGTTCCGCATCAGCGCCAGCAGCGGCGAGATGATCACCGTCGGGCCGGCACCCCGCCTGCGCAGCAGGGCCGTGGCGACGAAGTACACCGCCGACTTTCCCCAGCCGGTGCGCTGCACCACCAGCGCCCGCCGTCGCTCCTCCACCAGGGCCGCCACGGCCTGCCACTGGTCCTCCCGCAGCCGCGCGGACCCTCCCGGGGCACCGACCAGCTCGGCAAGGATGGCGTCGGCCTCGGCTCGCAGCTCCTGGTTGTTCATGCCCCCATGCAACCCCACAGCACTGACATCGGCCCAATCGGCCGGCCGTCCCGGCGGTGACGAGGCGCGCACGACCGGTCACAGGATCCGTCAACCGCGTGAGGCGTGGCCACGCGCGCGTACATATCTCTGAGGGCCAGTTCAGAAGGGGCGCATTTCGGCCGGACAACAGGCCTCCACGGGACGCACGTTGAGGCGTTCGCGCGGCAACAGCGGCCTGCGACTGAGGGCCTGACTCAGCGTGCGGGGAACGTCACCACTGGTCCCCGCCCCGCAGCCTGATGACGGGAACATGAACCAAGCCGAACAAGCGGACTAACGGCTCGTTCCCGGCCACCCCAGGCATCTACAAATGACACACCTGGCAGGGATATAATCCACAGATCACCAGAAGCCGGTCGGTGGCCCCATTTGCTCGTTGCCGCAACCCAGTTCGACAGCAAGAATTGGAGTCCGCTCCCCGCACGGCGTGTCCGTGGTCCGGCAGGGCTCCGCCGCGGTGTGCGCTCCCCAAGTCCGATCTCCCGCCCGTAGTGGGCGTGTAGCCGAAGGGAGGACCGTGACCTTCGGATTCGCTCCGTCCCCCGCGGCATCCATGTCGACGTCTGCCGACCTGTCCGCCGCTTCCACCAACTCAGCAGCCCGCATGCTCGAACCCGCGGAGTGGGCCGCAGCCGGGATTCCCCTGCTGCGCAATCCCCGCGAGGTCGTCAGCGGTCTGCACGCCCGGCACCGCCCGGGGCCGGCGACCGCCGTCGTCGCTGTCCTCGATCCGGACGAGCGACTGCGGGCGAGCGCCTCGTTCACCCGTCGCTCGGCTCCGGCCGACGGCTGGATGTTCCGGAACTCGCTGCTCGCGCAGCTGCGCCGGGTCATCCCTCACGACCTGCGCCGCCGTACGCCGGTGCGCACTGCCGTGCTGCTCTACTGCCGTGACGGCGACGCCCGCTGGACGCAGGAGGACGGCGCGTGGATGTGGGGACTGCGTGACGCCTGCACACTGCACGGGCTGCGCTGCGGCGCGTACATCACGCTGACCCGCGACGGCTGGCAGGTGCTGGGCGAGGGCCGCGGCGGGCGCCGCCCGAACGCGGATTCACCGCCCGAGCCCTTCGCCATGTCCGAGGCGCCTCCGCCGCTGCCGATGCCCCGCACGGGAGGCGCCGCCTCGGACATCCTGCGCCGGGCGGCAGCCCGCTGACCCCGGCGCACATCGACCGACCCGCGTGACCTCTCCGGCGTCTCGCCGGCTCACGTACCGCGCGGCCACGCCTGTCGGCCAGGAGTGACGTCCCGGGGTGACGGCGGCGGCGCGCAGGAAGTCGTACACAGAGAACGTCACCGCGGACAACGGCGTCCGCCGGTCGACGTACGACAGCGGCACAGCACGCGCGTACGCACGCGGGCACACGACCACCCTGGACGGCAGGCAGCCGACGCGCACGGCAGCCGCACGCGTACGCGTGCCTCCCGTCGGCACGGCATGCCCGTGTCCGGGAACGCCGAAGCGCCCACCGTGCGTTACCGCTTCAGTGACCCGCCCTCCGCCGGTCCGGTGTCGCTGGACCGGCCGCCCCCGGGGACGGTTCCCGGGGCCGCTCGGACGAACCGGAACCGGTCAGACGCCCGCGCCCAGCACCGAGTTGATCTGCTGCGGGTCGCCGCAGACGATCAGCAGGGCACCGGCTCGGCCGAGGGCCAGCGGAAGGGCGGCGGCGGCCGCGTCGGCACCGCCGTTGACGGCGACGACGACCACGGGACGGGAGGCGGCACGGCTCAGAGCGGCGGCGTCGGCGTAGAAGACGTCGTCACCAGCGTCGTGCTGCGCCCAGTACGGCGCCTCGCCGAAGGACAGCTCGTGCGCGGCCCACGGGTGCGGATCGCCGGTGGTGATCACCAGCACCTCACCGGGGGCCCGACCCGACTCCAGGAGCAGGTCGACGGCTTCCTCGGCAGCGTCCAGCGCGCCCTCGGCCGAGGCCGGGATCAGCTGGATCTGCGGGGTCGCCGGGGCCTGGGAGGCAGGGGCGGAAGGGACAGGGGCGGCCGGAGCCGCGGACGGCCCGGGCTTGACCGCGCCCGCGGTCGAGGCCACGGCCGCAGGCGCGTCGTGCGGTGCGCGCTGGGCCGGCGCCGTGGGCCGGAAAGGCCCCGGACGGCCGGGACGCGGCACAGCCGCGGGACGGGGACCGGGTACGGGACGAGGGGTCTGCGCGGTACGGCCACTGGCCGGAGCTACGCGGGGACCCTGGGCACTCTCGTGAATCTGAGGCTCCTCGGGAATGAGAGGCATGACCTGATATTTATCAAACGCCGGTGCGACTCGCGTCGGCGGGTGGCACATGAGTGCGGACGGAATCGTCAGAAGTCGAAGCCGAGCTGGCCCTCGATCTCCGGAACGCTCCCGACCGCCCAACTGCGGGCCTTCTTGAGGTGCCGCCACTGGGGCAGCGCATCAAGATACGCCCACGACAGCCGGTGGTACGGGGTGGGCCCCCGCTCCACCAGCGCGGCCTTGTGCACGGGGGACGGATACCCGGCATTGGCCGCAAAATCGAAGTCTGCATGGTCGATACCCAGTTCGGCCATCATTTTGTCGCGCTGGACCTTGGCGATCACGGACGCCGCCGCGACCGCCACACACGACTGGTCACCCTTGATCACCGTGCGGACCTGCCACGGCGATCCCAGGTAGTCGTGCTTCCCGTCGAGGATGACCGCGTCGGGACGGACCGGCAAGGCCTCCAGGGCACGCTCCGCGGCGAGCCGCAGCGCTGCGGTCATCCCCAGGTCGTCGATCTCCTCCGGAGAGGCGTGTCCCAGCGCGTACGACGTGACCCAACTCCGCAGCACTTCCGCGAGTTGGGTACGCCGCTTGACCGCGAGGAGCTTGGAGTCGGTGAGTCCCTCGGGGGGCCGCCGGAGACCGGTGACCGCCGCGCAGACGGTGACGGGACCGGCCCACGCGCCCCGCCCGACCTCGTCGACGCCGGCGATGACCTTCGCTCCGGTCGTGGCGCGCAGGGAGCGCTCGACGGTGTGGGTGGGTGCTTCGTACGGCATGGCGGTCTTAGACTACGCCGCCCGGAACCCCGCTCGACACCCCGGTTCCCGCAAGCGACTTCATGCCCTCCCCGACCGCAGCAGCGGAACCATCAACTGGTCGATCATCTCCTCGATGTCCCGCTCCCCCCATTCGCTCCCGCACACCTTCGCCCGGTACATCATCATCGCCGGGATGGCGTCGAAAACGTAGCCGTTCGCGGCGTCGGGGCGGGTCTCCCCCCGCTCGATTCCCCGGTCGATGATCTCCCGGAGAAGCCTGGCGGCCGGTTCGACGAGACCCCCGAAGATCACACTCTGGAAACGCTCCACCTGCGGGCTGTCGCATTCGTGAATCACCGAGCGCAGCGCGAATCCGGGGCGCGAGAACATCGCCGCCCGCGCCTGCCGGCACAGCTCGACCAGGTCGTCCCGGACGTTCCCGAGGTCGGGCGCCCGGTCGAAGCGCGGCAGTCCGGCCTGGAGCGCGTCCGCGACGAGGTCCTCCTTCGAGGGCCAGCGCCGGTACACCGCGGCCTTGCCGGTCTGCGCTCCGGCGGCGACGCCCTCCATGGTGAGCCCGTTCCAGCCGACGGTACTGAGTTGTTCCAGCGCGGCTTCGAGGATCGCGCGTTCGAGCACGGCGCCGCGCCGGCGGGGGGAGGCCGGCCGAGCGGGGGCGGCCGTCCAGCGCGAAGTAACCATCTGATCTGTCTCCAGCGGGCAAGGGGGAGCGGGCAGTGCGAGGATTATCAGGATTGTCGGTATTGCCATGATCGCCGACGCGGTGAACCGCAGAGATTACCCGGGCGACCGACAGGCGACCCGGCGGACGAGTTCAGTGAACGCTTGCGTTCACTGTCGGGGACTCACTACCGTTCGACGCGACAGTGAACGCAAGCGTTCACTAGTGCTCTTATGGGGGACCCAACAGTGACTACCTCTTCATTGACGAAGGACCAGAAACCAGGTGCGGCCCGCCGGGAAGGGCATCCCGGCATAGCGCTCACCGTCATCGCGGCCTGCCAACTCATGGTGGTACTCGATGCGACGATTGTGAATATCGCACTGCCCCACATTCAAGACGCCCTCAAGTTCAGCACCACCGACCTCACCTGGGTGGTCAGCGCCTACACCCTCACTTTCGGCGGCATGCTGCTGCTCGGCGGCCGGGCCGGCGACATCCTGGGCCGCCGCCGTGTCTTCATGACCGGCATCCTCCTGTTCATCGCCGCCTCCTTGCTCGGCGGACTCGCCCAGGAACCCTGGCAGTTGCTGGCCGCGCGGGCCCTCCAGGGCGTCGGCGGCGCGATCGCCTCGCCCACCGCGCTGGCGCTCATCACCACCACGTTCGCCGAAGGCCCGGAGCGGAACCGGGCGTTCGGGGTCTTCGCCGCCGTCTCGGCCGGCGGCGGCGCCGTCGGTCTGCTCGCCGGCGGCATGCTCACGGAGTGGCTCAACTGGCGCTGGGTGCTCTTCGTCAACGTACCGATCGGCATTCTGATCGCCGTGCTCACGCCGGTGTACATCGCCGAGTCCGAACGTCATCCGGGCCGCTTCGACTTCCTGGGCGCGCTGACCTCGACGCTGGGCATGGCGTCCCTCGTGTACGGCTTCATCCGCGCGGCGGAGGAGGGCTGGCGGGACGGTCTGACGCTCGCGTCCTTCGGCACGGCGGTGGTCCTGCTGGCCGTGTTCGTCCTCGTGGAGATGCGCGCGAAGGAGCCGATCACCCCGCTGAAGATGTTCGCCGACCGCAACCGGTCGGGCACCTACGTGATCATGCTGAGCCTGGCCGCCGCGATGTTCGGCATGTTCTTCTTCATCGTCCTGTTCGTGCAGAACGTCCTGCTGTACACGCCGATCGAGGCGGGCCTCGCCTTCCTGCCGGTGACCGTCGCGATCGCCACGGGCGCGGGCCTCTCGCAGCGGTTCCTGCCGGTCCTCGGGCCCAAACCGTTCATGGTCGCCGGATCGACGCTGGCCGCGCTCGGCCTCACCTGGCAGGCGTTCATCACTCCCGACAGCTCGTACGTCGGCGGGGTCCTCGGCCCGATGGTGGTGTTCGGCTTCGGCATGGGCCTGAACTTCGTGACGCTGACGCTGACGGCGGTCTCCGGGGTCGCCCCGCACGAGGCGGGCGCCGCGTCCGGGCTGCTCAACGTCACGCAGCAGGTGGGCGGTTCGCTCGGTCTCTCCATCCTGACGACGGTGTTCGGCTCGGCCAGCCGCGACGAGGCGACGAAACAGGTGCCCAAATTCCTCGCCGAGGCCACGCCGGAGCAGAAGGCGGAGTTCGCCAGGACCAAGCAGCTCCCCGCCCCCTGGAGCCACGAGGTACTCGCTCACGGCATCTCCACGGCCTTCATCCCGGCCGCCGCGATGGCCGTCCTGGCCCTCGCCACCGCCTGCTTCGTGATCCGCGTCCGCAAGAGCGACCTGGAGGCCCTGGCAGGCACGGCGAGCACCGCGGGTCCGGCGGGCGGCTGATCTCCCGACAGCGGACCCGCAGTGGGCTGCTGGACGCAAGGTCAGGGAGCAGGTCCCTCGGGCGCCGGGAGCGACGCGCCCCGGCCACGCAGAGCCATTCCCGCCGGCGCCTCGGGCCGGGGCCACCTTCAGCGGCCGCGGGGCGCGGCCCAGGACCGGTGTCATGGTCACCCGGGGAGCCTGCGGAATCGTCCGGCCAAGTCCCGGGCGGCGCGCGCCGGCTGGGAGCCCGGGACGGCGTGCGAACGTACGGGCTCCGGCTCCCGGTGGCGCTCCTGGCGCGGACGCCCACCGCGACCGCGCGGCACCTCCCAGGAGCCGCCCTCGCGAGGCACCCGCGCTCGCGCTAGGCGCCGGCGGGCGCCCACGCCGGCAGTGATTCCGTCCGCTCCAGCCACGCCGACGGCGGTGCCCCGGCCTTTCCCGCAGCGAGTACGCCGCCCACGATGGCGCAGTTCGTGTCCACGTCGCCGCCCACCTGGGCCGTCGCCCAGAAGGCGGCCTCGTAGTCACCCAGCGCACGCGCGGCCGACCAGAGCGCGAACGGCACCGTGTCGTGCGCCGTCGTACGCCGGCCACAGCCCAGTACGGCCGCCACGGTGCCGGCGTCGGCGTAGTCGAGCATGTCCCGGGCACGTCGCAGCCCGACGGAGACGGCGCTTCGCGGGATGAGCGCGAGCACACCGTCGAGGAGCGCACCGGGACTCGCAGGCCCGCCCGGAGCGGCCACCAGGGCGGCGGCAGCGGCGACCGCCATGGCGCCGACGACGGCCTCGCGGTGCTGATGCGTGGGGTAGGCGGAGATCTCCGCCTGATGGGTCGCCTGCTCCGGGTCGTCCGCGTACCAGGCGCCCAGAGGGGCGATGCGCATGGCCGCGCCGTTGCCCCAGGAACCCTGCCCGTTGAACAGGGCGGACGCCAGCTCACGCCAGTCGCCGCCCTCCCGGATCAGTCGCAGGAGGCGGTTCACCGCGGGCCCGTACCCGCGGTCGAAGTCGTGGTGCCGCGCGAAGGACTGGGCCAGCGCGTCCTGGTCGATGCGCCGGTGCTCGGCCAGCACGGCCACCACGGAGCACGCCATCTCCGTGTCGTCCGTCCACTGCCATGTACCGGGCGGCAGCTCGCGGAGCTTGAGCAGGGGGTGGTTCACGGGTACGAAGAACTGCGACCCCAGGGCGTCCCCCACCGCGAGCCCGCGAAGGCTGGCCAGGGCGCGCTCCAGGCGCTCGTGGGAAGGGGAAGCAGCAGTCATCGCCCTGTCACTCTATCCGGTGATTCCGTACGATTCCGGCTCGCACCAACGCTCGAACGGGCGGTCGAGGGTGTACTTGCCGTTGCTCCCGAGAACGAGCATCCGCATCTCCGCGTTCCCCGGATTGGACAGCGACTCGAATTCCGCGACCGTCCAGTGGAACCAGCGCATGCAGAACAGCCGCATGGCCAGCCCATGGGTCACGATCAACACGTTCGGCGGATGGTCAGGAGCCTCGAAGCTGCGGTACAGGCTCTCCAGGAAGCCGCCGACCCTGTCGTACACATCGGCGCCGGACTCCCCCTGGGCGAAGCGGTAGAAGAAGTGCCCGTACGCGTCCCGGTACGCCTTCTGCAGCCGTACGTCCTCCCGGTCCTGCCAGTTGCCCCAGTCCTGCTCCCGGAGCCGGGGCTCCTCGCGTACGCGTATGTTGTCGGGGTTCAGGCTGAACGCACGCAGGGTCTCGAGCGTGCGGCGGTAGGGGGAGACGTACACACTGACCTGCTCCTGCCCGAACACCTCGCGCAGCCGCTTGCCCGTCTCCTCCGCCTGTCGCCAGCCGCGTTCGGTGAGGGCGAGGGCGTGGTCCGGCTCCCGCTCGTAGACGGTGTCATCGGCATTGCCCATTGACTCGCCGTGCCGGACAAGGACGATGCGCCGTGGTCTTACCATGCCAAAACCCTAGATCGGCTCGGCGCCGAGCGGACACTTGCACGGCCCCTATACGGCGTATGTCACACATGTCGTGCGCGGTGGAACACACAGCGTTGCGTTTCGGGCCACGGAATCGGGCCGTCCGGCTCAGACTGTCCAGCTGGGCTCCAGTTCGACGATGTCGCCGGCGAGTGCCGCGACGTCCGCCTCCAGCTGGGCCCGCAGCGCCAGTCGCTCCACCCGCTCTGCCCGGTACTTGCCGTGCTCGGCGGCCGACCGCCACATCGACAGGATCAGGAACTCGTGCCCCGGCGCCTCGCCGAACAGGCCTCGCACCATGCCGGGCGAACCGGCCATCGCCGGGTTCCAGACCTTCTCCTGCATCAGCGCGAAGTGCTCGGCGCGCTCCTCGTGGACGCGGCAGTGTGCCACCCGTACCAGGTCGGAGTCCGTGAAGCGCGGCTCGAAGCCGGTCTTCACGTCGAAACGGTGATCGAACAGTTTGACCTGCTGGTCCTTGAACGTGCCCGACTGGGCGGTGGCGAGCCGGTCATGGGAGCGGGCCATGAAGGAGTCGTAGAAGGCGCGGCTCTCCCAGAAGGCGAAGACGTGCGCCACGCCGGGACGTCCCCGGCTCCAGCCCCCGCCCTGCCCCCGGAATCCCGGCTCCCCCAGAAGTCCCGCCCACTTTCGCTGCCCCCGTTCGAAACCGCGGCGGTCCACCACGGTGCAGCGAATCCACTTGACCAGCACCGCGCCATCGTAAGGGCTCGGAGCGTGGCGTCGGTCACGCTCCGGCGGAGTACAACCGCGCGAGCGCCCCCGCGCGCGTGGCACGATGGACAACCAGCTGTGATGTACCGGCAGTTGGAGCGAGAGCCCACGGCGAACGGGGAAGGGAAGTCTGGTGAAGGCCCTCAACAAGGGGATCCGCAAGGCCGAAGTCTCACTGAAGTGGGATCCGAGTCCGGCCGGGCAGCCGCCCACCGATCTCGACATCGTTGCCGCGACCTACCCGGCGAGCGATCCGTACGGCGATCCCGCCTATGTGGTGCATTTCGACAGCCGCTCCCCGGACGGCACGATCACACTCAACCGGGACAGCAAGGACGGCAAGGGCTTCGGCTGGGACGAGGTCATGACGCTGGAGTTCGACCGGCTGGGCGCGCAGTACGCGCGCGTGGTGGTCGGTGTGATCATCCAACAGCGTTCCGCGCACCGGACGTTCGTGAGCGTCCTCAGTCCCGGCCTGCGCATCCGCGAGGGCTACACGGTCCTGGCCGAGGACGACTTCGGCGGCGTACTGGGGTCCACGGCGGCCACGGTCGCCGAGTTCGTCCGGGACGAGTCCGGGTCGTGGGACTTCCACTCCGGTGTCCAGGGCTTCGAGGACGACCCCGCGACGTTCACCGATGAGATGGGCCGCACGCGTCAGACCTGATCCTTCCCCGACGGGGAGGGCAGGTAGGGGGTGACGATCGCGAGGGTGGCGGCCAGGGCGTCGAGTACGGCCTCCCGATGGGTGACCGTGCTCGGCGGGCCGTCCTCTCCCGGCGTCAGCAGTCCGCGGTCGACCAGCAGGTAGAGCATCCGCAGCGTACGCATGGTGTTCGAGGCCCACGGGGGAACCGGCCCCGGCTCCCCCGTCCGGAACGCCGCCGCGACAAAGTCCAGCCATCCCACCGACTCGGCGGCACCGAGCCCGGGCCGGCACAGGATCCTGGCCAGGGCACGAGCGATGCGGTCGTCCTCCTGGGCGTCGAAGACCTGCCCGGTGTCGGCCAGCAGCCGCGCGACGATCAACGCGAGCAACGGTTCGGGGCTCTGCCGCGGCCGCCGCGCGAGAGCCGCCAGCAGATCGGCCCCGTGTGCGGCGGCATGCACCCAGCCGAGCTCGGGGTCGTATCCGCGCAGATCGCTCTCACCGGGGTACCACCCGGCGAACGCCTCCCACCACTCCTGCCGCCAGTCCCCCGCGTCGACGATCCGGGCCAGGACGAGCGGAGCGAACGCGCGCGCCTGAATGTCGGGATCGTCGAACAGTTCGGCCATACGGTCCCCGAGCCACCGCCGCTCCGCCGTGTCGAGCCCGGGTATCCAGCGGACGGCCGTGACGTACGCCTGCTCGTCCCGCACCACGGGATCCGGGGAACGCAGATCCATGACCAGCGCCTCGAGAGCCGCGCCCCGGGCAGCCCCCGAGATTTCGCCCATGTCCCCGTCATGATGCCGCAACTCGTTGTCCATGGACGGAGGTTACGCGGCCCACGACATGACGAAGGAGGGGCACCGGCACATGGCCGGCACCCCTCCTCCCTCACTCCTCATTCACCGGTCAGGGACCGTCGGCCGAGGTCAGCTGCAACCGCTGGTCGACCCGCATCCCTCGCAGATGTAGCAGGAGCCGGCCCGCTGCATCTTCGTACCGCAGGAGAAGCACAGCGGGGCGTCCGCCTGGATGCCCAGCTGCATCTCCACCAGCTCGGCGCTGGTGTGCACCTGCGCCAGCGCGGGCTCCGGCGCCTTCTCGGCGGCGGTCTTCGGGGTGGCGACGGCCTTCAGTTCCTGGGCGCGGGGCGCCGACTGGGCCAAGCCCTCGATGTCGACCTCTTCCTCGGTCGGCTCGTACGAGCCCGTCTCCAGGTGGCGCTGGCGCTCGTCGGCGGAGTGGATGCCGAGGGCGGAACGCGTCTCGAAGGGAAGGAAGTCCAGCGCCAGGCGACGGAAGATGTAGTCGACGATCGACTGGGCCATGCGGACATCGGGATCGTCCGTCATCCCCGCCGGCTCGAAGCGCATGTTGGTGAACTTCGAGACGTACGTCTCCAGCGGCACGCCGTACTGCAGACCCACCGAGATGGCGATCGAGAAGGCGTCCATCATGCCGGCGAGGGTGGAGCCCTGCTTGGACATCTTCAGGAAGACCTCGCCGAGACCGTCGTCCGGGTAGGAGTTGGCGGTCATGTAACCCTCGGCGCCGCCGACCGTGAAGGACGTGGTGATGCCGGGGCGGCCCTTGGGGAGGCGCTTGCGGACCGGGCGGTACTCGACGACCTTCTCGACGGCCTCACGGATCGTCGCCTCGGTCTTCGCGGTCACCTCGGCCTTCTCGTCCTCCTTCTTCTTGGCGGAGAGCGGCTGACCGACCTTGCAGTTGTCGCGGTAGATCGCGAGCGCCTTGACGCCCATCTTCCAAGCCTCGAAGTAGATCTCCTCGACCTCCTCGACGGTCGCCGTCTCCGGCATGTTGACCGTCTTGGACAGGGCACCGGAGATCCAGGGCTGGATCGCGGCCATCATGCGGACGTGGCCCATCGCGGAGATGGTCCGCTCGCCCATCGCGCAGTCGAACACCTCGTAGTGCTCGTGCTTGAGACCCGGGGCGTCGATCACATGGCCGTGCTCGGCGATGTGGGCGACGATCGCCTCGATCTGCTCCTCCTGGTAGCCCAGGCGGCGCAGTGCCTGCGGCACAGTGCCGTTGACGATCTGCATCGAGCCGCCGCCGACGAGCTTCTTGAACTTGACCAGCGCGAGGTCGGGCTCAAGACCCGTGGTGTCGCAGGACATCGCGAGACCGATGGTGCCGGTCGGGGCGATGACGGACGCCTGAGCGTTGCGGAAGCCGTTCTTCTCGCCGATGCGGACGACGTCCTGCCAGGCCTCTGTGGCGGCGGCCCAGATCGGGGTGTCCAGGTCGTCCATCCGGACGGCCTTGTCGTTCTCGTCCGCGTGCTGCTTCATGACCCGCAGGTGCGGCTGCGCGTTGCGGGCGTAACCGTCGTACGGGCCGACGACCGCGGCGAGTTCGGCGGAGCGGCGGTACGACGTGCCGGTCATCAGGGAGGTGATGGCCCCGGCCAGGGCGCGGCCGCCCTCGGAGTCGTACGCGTGACCGGTCGCCATCAGCAGGGCGCCGAGGTTGGCGTAGCCGATGCCGAGCTGACGGAACGCGCGCGTGTTCTCGCCGATCTTCTCGGTCGGGAAGTCGGCGAAGCAGATGGAGATGTCCATCGCGGTGATGACGAGCTCGACGACCTTCGCGAAGCGGTCGATCTCGAATGACTGGCGGCCCTTGCCGTCGTCCTTGAGGAACTTCATCAGGTTCAGCGAGGCGAGGTTGCAGGACGTGTTGTCCAGGTGCATGTACTCGCTGCACGGGTTCGAGCCGTTGATTCGGCCGGACTCCGGGCAGGTGTGCCAGCGGTTGATCGTGTCGTCGTACTGGATGCCCGGGTCGGCGCAGGCCCAGGCCGCCTCGGCCATCTTGCGGAAGAGGGTCTTGGCGTCGACCTCCTCGATGACCTCGCCGGTCATCCGGGAGGTGAGGCCGAACTTGCCGCCCGCCTCGACCGCCTTCATGAACGTGTCGTTCACGCGGACCGAGTTGTTGGCGTTCTGGTACTGGACGGACGTGATGTCGTCGCCGCCCAGGTCCATGTCGAAGCCCGCGTCGCGCAGGGCGCGGATCTTCTCCTCTTCCTTCACCTTGGTCTCGATGAAGTCCTCGATGTCGGGGTGGTCGACGTCGAGGATGACCATCTTGGCCGCGCGGCGGGTGGCGCCGCCCGACTTGATCGTTCCTGCCGAGGCGTCGGCGCCGCGCATGAAGGAGACCGGGCCGGAGGCGTTGCCGCCGGAGGAGAGCAGTTCCTTGGAGGAACGGATCCGGGACAGGTTCAGGCCGGCGCCGGAGCCGCCCTTGAAGATCATGCCCTCTTCCTTGTACCAGTCGAGGATCGACTCCATGGAGTCGTCGACGGCCAGGATGAAGCAGGCCGAGACCTGCTGGGGCTGGGGCGTCCCGACGTTGAACCAGACCGGGCTGTTGAAGCTGAAGATCTGGTGCAGGAGGGCGTACGCCAGCTCGTGCTCGAAGATCTCCGCGTCGGCCGGGGAGGAGAAGTACTTGTAGTCCTCACCGGCCTTCGTGTACGTCTTCACGATGCGGTCGATGAGCTGCTTGAGGCTCACCTCGCGCTGCGGGGTGCCCACAGCACCGCGGAAGTACTTGCTGGTGACGATGTTGACCGCGTTCACCGACCAGAACTCGGGGAACTCGACGCCACGCTGCTCGAAGTTGATCGAGCCGTCGCGCCAGTTGGTCATGACGACGTCACGGCTCGCCCACTCGACCTCGTCGTACGGGTGCACGCCCGGGGTGGTGTGGATCCGCTCGATGCGCAGGCCCTTGGCCACCTTCGTCCCCTTGGCTCGGGAACTCCGTGCCGGACCGCTCGCCGTCTCTGTCATGCCGCCTCCCTGTATCGGGCAAAACGCCCAGAAGTGTCACGTTGTTCCCATGACACGGTGTTGTTTCTTGCGCTGCGGGCACTCTGCTACCTGCCACCCGCAGCAGGTCTTCGCCTGCCGTGATCCGGGGCCGGGTCCGAACGCGCTGTCCGGTTCCGGCCCGCCGGTCAGTCGGCGGCGTGGGCGGGCACGGGGACCTGAGCAGTCCCCCCGGACCCGCGGTCGTCTTCCTGGCGCCCCACATCCGGGTCTTCGTCGTCCACGGCGGGGCGGCGCGGCGCTTCCCTGAGCTCCGCGATGGCGGCCTCGAAGTCGTCCAGCGAGTCGAACGCCCGGTAGACGGACGCGAATCGCAGGTAGGCGACAAGGTCGAGTTCCTGCAACGGACCGAGTATGGCCAGCCCCACGTCGTGGGTGGTCAGCTCGGCACTTCCGGTGGCGCGCACCGCTTCCTCGACACGCTGGCCGAGTTGGGCGAGAGCGTCCTCGGTGACGGGTCGCCCCTGGCACGCCTTGCGCACGCCATTGATGACCTTCGTACGACTGAACGGTTCGGTGACTCCGGACCGCTTGACCACCATGAGCGAGCACGTCTCGACGGTCGTGAACCGGCGGGAGCAGTCGGGACACTGGCGGCGCCTGCGGATCGACGTGCCGTCGTCGGTCGTACGACTGTCGACGACGCGGCTGTCGGGGTGCCTGCAGAAGGGGCAGTGCATGTTCTCCAACCCTCCCTCACAGCAGACTCAATGGCCTCGCAAGGACCCTTGAGCCCCTCGAAGCAGCCCCCAGCATAGGTGATGTCCGAGGGACCGAAGACCCGGGGGACCACAACTTCTGGGCTACGGCCGTAATCCAACCACTACATGTGGGGATTGGCCCGTACATCCACCGCACACACGCGTGTCGCAACGCTATTGGCATGTGCCGCACGGCCATACCGCTGCGGAACATGCGGAGATACGGTGAGAACCGCGCGCGGCGAGGGCCGATCCCCGGCCGGCGGGATTCCGGGTGGCAGACTTGGGCACCGGCCCACGAGGTCGCCACCCCGGCGGTGAAGGGTACAACAATCAGCCCTTTTGTCCGCCCGGCAGTTCGTCAGCCATACACCCAGAAATCTGATCGCGGCAGGCCATCGCCAATTTTTCACTCGAACGTGTGTTTGGCGCAACCTTTCGAAAGCAACTACCGTTGCACTGCACGGGAGACCATCGAGAGGGGCCGACGTGACCACCACCGCAGACAGTGCCACCATCACCGCCCAGGACCGCTCCCAGGGCCGACTCGAGCCGGTGCATGCGATGAACGAAGCCACGAATCCCGAGGGACACAAGCGGTCCCTCCCTGGACGACCTCCAGGAATCCGAGCTGACAGCTCGGGACTCACCGACCGGCAACGGCGCGTGATCGAGGTCATCAGGGACTCCGTGCAACGACGCGGTTACCCGCCGTCGATGCGCGAGATCGGGCAGGCAGTCGGCCTCTCCAGTACTTCATCGGTCGCACACCAGCTCATGGCCCTGGAGCGCAAGGGATTCCTGCGCCGTGACCCGCACCGCCCGCGCGCCTATGAAGTACGCGGTTCCGACCAAGGGGCTTCCGTGCAGCCCACGGACACCGCGGGCAAGCCCGCCGCGTCGTACGTGCCCCTGGTGGGCCGTATCGCCGCCGGCGGTCCCATCCTCGCCGAGGAATCGGTCGAGGACGTGTTCCCGCTCCCCCGCCAACTGGTGGGTGACGGAGAGCTCTTCGTCCTGAAGGTCGTCGGTGACTCGATGATCGAGGCGGCGATCTGTGACGGCGACTGGGTGACGGTGCGCCGCCAGCCGGTCGCCGAGAACGGCGACATCGTGGCCGCGATGCTGGACGGCGAGGCCACGGTCAAGCGCTTCAAGCGCGAGGACGGCCATGTCTGGCTCCTCCCGCACAACTCCGCGTACCAGCCGATCCCCGGCGACGAGGCGACGATCCTCGGCAAGGTGGTGGCGGTTCTCCGCCGCGTGTGAGAGCTGCGGGAGGTGGGCCCACGGGCCCACCCCTGGCCGGGCCCCGGAACCCCTGCGCCGGTTCCGGGGCCCTGTGTTGTCCCGTGTTCACGCTGTTCCGTGTTCAGGCGCGCGAATGTGCCGGGCACCGACTGAGGTCGGTGCCCGGCACATCGGCGTCTAGGCCTCCGCCGCCTGCTCGACTTCCTCGGCCGCAGGCGCGTCCTTCGCGTCCTCCGTCTGTTTCGCCGCCGCGTCGATCGCGGCCAGCGAGCGCCGGACCACGTTCGGGTCCGTGGTGTACCAGAAGTCCGGCAGGGAGGCCTTCAGATAACTCCCGTACCGGGCCGTGGCCAGGCGCTGGTCCAGTACGGCGACCACACCTCGGTCCCCCGTCGCCCGTACGAGGCGGCCGGCACCCTGCGCCATCAGCAGCGCCGCGTGCGTGGCGGCGACGGCCATGAAGCCGTTGCCCCCAGCGTCCTCGACGGCCTTCTGACGGGCGCTCATCAGCGGGTCGTCCGGGCGTGGGAACGGGATCTTGTCCATGACGACCAACTGGCAGCTGGCGCCCGGGACATCGACGCCCTGCCAGAGCGACAGCGTGCCGAACAGACAGGTCTTCGGGTCGGCCGCGAAGTTCTTGATCAGCTCGCCCAGCGTCTCCTCACCCTGCAGGAGGATGGGGAACTCGGGGATGCGGGAACGGAGTTCCTCCGCGGCGAGCTGAGCGGCCCGCATCGAGGAGAACAGGCCGAGCGTACGCCCGCCCGCCGCCTGAATCAGCTCCGTGAGCTCGTCGAGCATGTCCCCGCGGTCGCCGTCGCGCGCGGGGCGGGCCAGGTGCTTGGCGACGTAGAGGATGCCCTGTTTCGGGTAGTCGAAGGGCGAGCCGACGTCGACGCCCTTCCACTGCGGGAGATCGTCCCCCGCCGTGCCCTCGGGGGCGAGGCCCAGGGAGGCCCCGACGCCGTTGAAGTCGCCGCCCAGCTTGAGCGTCGCCGAGGTGAGGACCACGGAGCGGTCCGTGAAGAGCTTCTCCCTCAGGAGACCCGACACGGACATGGGGGCGACTCGCAGGGACGCACCGAAGCGGTCGTGCCGCTCGTACCAGACGACGTCCCACTCGGAGCCGTTCGCGATCCGCTCCGCGACGTCGTGCACGGACTCCACCGAGGCCAGCGCCTGTTTGCGGACCGCGTCCTCGTCCTGGACCGACTTGTCGCGGGTCGCGCCGATCGCGGAGATCACCGTGCGGGCCGCGTCCCTCAGCGCCATCAGCGCGTACCCGAGATCCTCCGGGACCTCCTCCAGGCGGCCCGGCAAGGCCAGTTCCATCACCCGCTCGAAACCCTCGGCCGCCGTCTGGAGCTGGTCGGCGGCCTTCTCGTTGACGAGCTTCGCCGCCCGGCGCACGGCACGGTTGACCTGGCCGGGGGTGAGTTCCCCGGTCGCCACTCCGGTGACCCGCGAGACCAGCTCGTGCGCCTCGTCGACGATCAGCACCTCGTGCTGCGGCAGGACGGGCGCACCCTCGATGGCGTCGATCGCGAGCAGCGCGTGGTTCGTGACGATCACCTCGGCGAGCTTGGCGCGCTCGCGGGCCATCTCGGCGAAGCACTCGGCGCCGTACGCGCACTTCGAGGCGCCCAGGCACTCGCGGGAGGAGACGGAGACCTGCGCCCAGGCCTTGTCGGAGACACCGGGGGTGAGGCCGTCACGGTCGCCCGTCTCGGTCTCGTCCGACCAGTCGCGCAGGCGCAGCAGGTCCTGGCCCAGCTTGCTGGTGGGGGCGGCTGCCTCGAACTGGTCGAAGAGACCCTCGTCCTCGTCCTGCGGCACGCCTTCGTGGAGGCGGTGCAGGCACAGGTAGTTCGATCTCCCCTTGAGCATCGCGAACTCGGGGCGGCGGCGCAGCACCGGATGCAGGGCGTCGACCGTCCGTGGCAGGTCGCGCTCCACGAGCTGCCGCTGCAGCGCGAGGGTCGCGGTCGCGACCACGACCCGCTCGCCGTGCGCGAGCGCGGGTACGAGGTAGCCGAGCGACTTACCGGTGCCGGTGCCTGCCTGGATCAGCAGATGGGAACCGTCGTCGATCGCCTCCGCGACGGCTTCGGCCATGGTCACCTGGCCGGGGCGCTCCGTACCGCCGACGGCGGTGACGGCAGCGTGCAGGAGTTCGTGGAGTGAGGGCTTTGTCATAGCGCGACCACCCTACGGGGCGGCACTGACAATCGGGTGATCAAGGCGGGAGCGCACAGTGGGATCAGAAGGGGCACAGGGGGTCTACAGCACATCGCGCAGACCCCGGTCCCGGACCATGAGGGCGGCCCGCTTGACGGGCAGATCCACCTCGGCGGCGAACCGGAAACCGGCGCTCAGAAAGGCCGAAACGGAGGGAGTGTTGCGCAGATCCGGTTCCGCGACGACACGCGCGCAGGAAGGACGGTTGTCGAGGACGAGGTCGGCGACCGCTCTGAGCAGGATGCTGCCCAGGCCGCGTCCGCGATCGGCGACACCGCCGAGCAGAAGGTGCACTCCGGTGTCGTGGGGCCGGGCGGGGTAGTGCCGGGCCAGTGGATCGAGGTCGGCGCGGTAGACCTCCCAGTAGCTCATCGGGGTCCCCTCCAGCAGGCCGAGACAGGGGACGCTGCGTCCGTCGCCGTCGAGCTGGGACCGCAGATGGGCCTCGGTCACGCACTCGGTGCCTGCCAGCTCCCAGAAGGTGGCCACGGTGGGGTCGTTTATCCAGCGGCCGATCAGCGGCAGATCGCGCTCGACCTGGACGGGGACCAGGTGGAACGACCCCGCCGGCGTACGGCTCGGCCCCCAGTCCCCGATGCGGTCGAGAAGATCGTCGGCGCTCTCGCCGGTCTCGCCGGTCTGCGTGTACCTCGCGACGAACTCGGCGGGCAGCCGCAGCTCCAGCGTGTCCTCGCTGTCCTCGCTGTCCTCGGCGGTCGGGGCGGTGGTGATGTCGGTACGGGCGTCGGTGCTCGCGTCGGCGGAAGGCACGGGACGCTCCTCTCGGGAGATGGGGTGTGTCGGGTTCCTCGGGGGTGAAGGTGTGGGGGGAGTCGCTGTCGTCGCCGCGGGGGTCAGGAGTGGAGGGGGTTGGCGATGGTGACGTAGACGGACTGGGTGTCGACCGGGCCGACGAGCTCGTCCAGGCCGTGCAGCCGGGTGAGCAGATTGGCCTTGCAGCGCAGGACGGGTGAGTCGAGCAGGGAGCCGGGCAGGGACGTACGCGGTCGGGCGGGGCCCGAGGCGATGTCCTTGAGGAAGCGCCGGAACGCGGCGAGCAGCAGCTGTTCGTCGGCGAGGCGCTGCGAGCCGAACGCGCCGATCAGGCCGAGGACGTTGTTGATGCCGAGGTAGTAGGCGAAACGCTCGTCGGTGACCTCGTCGGAGACGAACGTGTCGCTCTGTTCGCCGATGCCGGGCAGCCGGGCGTCGAGTTCGGCGCGCCGGGACTCGCGGAAGTAGTACCCCTGGTTGTCGCGGTAGCGGCCTCCTCTGGGCCAGCCGTCGCCGTCCAGCAGGAGCAGGGTGTTCTGCTGGTGGGCCTCCAGGGCGATGCCCGCCTCGCTGTCCAGCCAGAGCACGGGCCGTACGACCTGCTCCAGGTACCGCAGGAACCACTCGGCGGCGACCGCGCCGCGCGGGCGGCCGGTTCGTCCGGCGAGCCGTGTGACGACCTCGGCGAGCCGGGACCGCAGAACCGGTCCCTCCGGTCGTGGGTCCATCGTGCCGCCCAGGCGGGGGCGGGGCGAGACGAGTCCGGCGACGCAGGTCACGTCGTCCGCCGGGTGGAACGGGTTGTGCCGGATCATCACGTCGAGGCCCGGCACGGGGCTGCCGTCCGGGTCGTCGACGGCGAGCCAGGCCGGGTCGCGGACGATGTCGAAGGCCGGGTGGACGGACTGCCACTGTTTGGCCAGTCCGCCGCGCAGCAGCCGGTGCACCTCCACGCCCCGGTGGAGTTCCTTGCGGAGGTTCTCGCGCCGGGAGTTGGTGATGCGCAGGCCCAGCGAGAGCTTCAGCATCGCGGGGGCGCCCGAGCGGTGGACGGTCCGTACGGAGGAGGTGGGGTGCCAGAGGGAGCCGTGGGCGCACAGGTCGCGGAGCAGCCCGGCTTCGAACAGGGAGGCGATCTGTGGGCGGTGCCGGGTCTCGCGGATCTGCCAGGGGTGCAGGGGCAGGGCCGCGTAGCCGTCGGGCAGGGGCAGTGCGGTACCGATGAGCTGAGCGGTGAGCTGTTCGGCGCGGATCGGACGGCCGCGTTCGGTCCAGGCCGAGTCCGTGGCGAGTACGGAGGGCGCCACCGCCAGCCAGTGGAGAGGGAAGGCGCCCCGCAACTCCGGGGAGTAGAGCCGCGCTTCCGCGTCGGCGAGCCCTTCGCGGCTCTTCGGGGTCGGATGCAGGGGGTGGCCGAGCAGGAGCGCCTGCTCGGCGCTGAGAAAGAGGTCTGGACCGTCGGCCGGCTGTGCGCGCCGGTCACTGATGAAGACGGCGGTCCGGCGAACGGAGTCGGCCACCCGTGCGACCAGGTCGACCGCGTCCGAGGGCAGCACGGAGGGGACGGCGTCCGGTGGGGCCGGCTCGTCGAGCGCTCCGGGGAGGGCGTCCACGTCGGTGGAGGCCGCCTCGGTCACCGGGTCGCCGTCCGTCCCGGTCGGCTTCTGGCCTGCGTACGCCTCCCTCGCGAGCAGGGTCGCGACCGTGACCGCGTCGGCGGCCGGGGCTCCCACGGGGGCGTCGGCCAGATGGGGAAGGCCGAAGCGGTGCCAGCCCGTCGGGGACCAGTAGTGGACGGGGGCCAGCAGGGCGGTGCCGCTGGCCGGGAGGGGGATGCGGAGGACGGCGTCGCCGGGGGCGGGGAGATCGTTCTCCCGTACCCAGCAGCGCAGCAGGTTCTCGGTAGCGGCGGCCTGGGCCGCGGTGTGGGGGTCGAGGTGTTCGAGGAGGTCGGCCGTGGCACCGCGCGCCCACTCTGCTCCGCCGGCCGCCCCCTTCTGCCGGGGCACGGTCTCCTTCCCGGGCTCCTTCCCTGGCCCGCGGCCTCGCGCGGGGGTGGGGTGGGAACGGCCTTCGGGTACGGGGGTGCTGTTCAAGACGGTTCCTCGTGAAGTTGTTCGAGTGCACGTGCGGGGTGGACCGAGGTGTTCGGCGGGTACGGGCGGGCAGTGGGCCTGGACTACCCCGCTCGCTCGGAGCGGGGGGCGTGAGGGCCGCCGGGGTCGGTGCGGCCGCGTGCCACCGCCGCCACGGCGTCGGCCAGCCGGTCGACGACGGCGGCGGCCTGCTCGTCGCTGATGGTCAGCGGAGGCAGCAGCCGGACCACACTCGCCCGGCGTCCCCCGAGTTCGACGATCAGCCCCCGGCGCAGGCACTCCCGCTGTACGGCGGCGGCAAGTTCGGGCGCGGCGGGGTGCGGCCCACCGCCGACCGGGCCGGGGAGGACCTCAGGATCGGTGCCCCGATCAGCGCCGGCGAAGTCCGCGCTGGACCCGCTGCCCCGCGCCTCCCCTGGTTCGACCAGTTCGACCCCGATCATCAGTCCCCGTCCGCGCACATCGCCGATGATCGGGAACTCCGCCGCCAGTTGCCGGAGTTGGGAGAGCATGCAGTTCCCCAGGGTGGCCGCGCGGTCGGCGAGGCCGTGCTCGCGGACGTACCTCAGGGTGGCCGTACCCGCGGCCATGGCGAGCTGGTTGCCGCGGAAGGTGCCCGCGTGGGCGCCCGGTTCCCAGACGTCGAGATCTTCGCGGTAGACCACGACCGCCAGTGGCAGGCTGCCTCCGATCGCCTTGGACAGCACCATCACATCGGGGGTAACCCCGCTGTGCTCCACCGCCCAGAAGGTGCCGGTACGGCCCACTCCCGTCTGGATCTCGTCGGCGATCAGGGGGATCGAGCGGGATTCGGTGATCCGCCGCATGCGGCGCAGCCAGGCGTCCGGTGCGGGAATCACCCCGCCCTCGCCCTGGACGGGTTCGAGGATCATCCCGGCGGGCAGGGGCACGCCCGACTTGGTGTCGTCGAGGACGGACTCGGTCCAGCGGGCGGCGAGTTCGGCGCCCCGGTCGCCGCCCATCCCGAAGGGACAGCGGTAGTCCTGGGGGAACGGCAGCCGGGCGACCCGGACATCGGTCGCGTGGCCGGAGGCGCCGAGGGAACCTGCGGTCATCCCGTGATAGGCGCCCGCGAAGGCGAGCATCCCGGTCCGGCCGGTCGCGGCGCGCACGAGCTTGAACGCGGCCTCCACCGCGTCTGTGCCGGCCGGTCCGCAGAACTGCACGCGCGCGTGGTCGGCCAGTCCGGGCGGCAGGGTACGGAACAGCTCGGTGATGAAGGCGTCCTTGACCGGGGTCGCCAGGTCGAGGACGTGCAGCGGCGCCCCCGAGTCGAGCACCTTGCGGATCGCCGCGAGCACGACGGGGTGGTTGTGACCGAGGGCCAGTGTCCCCGCGCCCGAGAGGCAGTCGAGGTAGCGACGCCCGTCGGCGCCCTCGATCGTCATCCCGCGTGCTCGTACGGGGACGATGGGCAGGGCGCGCGCGTAGGTGCGTGCCGATGACTCACGCGCCGACTGACGCCGCAGAATCCCCTCGTGCGCCTCGCGCACGCCGGCGCACATGTCGACCTCGGGGTCCGCTCCCGCTCCCGTTGCCCCCGTCTCCATGGACTCCCGCAACCCCAATGCCCCGACTCCCCACTGCTCCGCCGCCCGCCGAACACCAACTCGCCGATACACCCCTCCCGTTACCAACACCCGGTGCGCCATGGGAGTCACGGGTCGACTCAAGATCCTTACGGCGACGGGGCGATGGCGTGAGCACTGCTGAAAGACGACGGGCCGCCCGGCATCACCGCACCGGAAGAGGCACTTGCGAAACAGTGATGACAAGCCGTCACATGGGCGGCCCGCACGACGATCAGCAGGTCAGTAGCCCGTAGCGAAACCGTTGCGGTTCCGGCGGTCGGCCCCCACGGCGACCGAATAGTGTGTGTTGCCGTGCGGGGACAGCACACGGTTCGACCACGCCAGGGGGAGTCAGCTCATGCGACCCATACGTTCACCCTTCACCGCCCGCCGAGGGAGGAACACGCGTCGCGGCACCTCCCCCGTGCCGGCCGCCGTCGGCCTCGCCATGGCGCTGGCACTCACCGCCACCGCCTGCGGTACGGGCTCCGGGAGCACCGACGCGAGCGGGCAGCCCTCCGCGTCCGCGGCCGACGACGGGGCCGGGAAGATCACGATCCCGGACGGGCTCAAGGACAAGCTCAAAGAGCACGGGATCGACATCGACAAGTGGAAGAACGGCGCCTGGAAGAACTGGGACAAGGACGACTGGCTGCGCGAGGCCGAGGACTACGTCAACCCGATCATCGAGGGCCTGTGGAACACGGACCGGATGCGGGACGCCGACGACCCCGAGAAGAGCGTCGACGCGGGCGACCTCTCGGGCGACCAGGGCGTCACCGACCCGACGCCGCGGGCCGTGCCGGCCAGGGCGGTGCCGCCCGCCTACCACTCCAGCTCGCCCGAGGCGGGCAAGGTGTTCTTCGACGCCCCGGAGGGCACGATGGTCTGCTCGGCGACCGTGGTGGCCGACCCCGCCCACCCCGGTAAGTCGAACCTCGTCTGGACGGCGGGCCACTGTGTGCACGCCGGCAAGAAGGGCGGCTGGTACCGCAACCTGGCCTTCGTGCCGTCGTACAACAACGCCGGTGTGTCGAGCGCCGAGGTGGAGAACGCGCCCCGCACGGAGATCGCGCCCTTCGGCGTCTGGTGGGCCGACTGGGCGCAGACCTCGGACCAGTGGATCAAGCAGGGCGGTGCGACGGGCGGCGACGGGGCTCCGTACGACTTCGCGGTCATCCATGTGACGCCGGAGAAGGGCGGCAGCGGCAAGTCGCTCGAGGAGACCGTCGGTTCGGCCCTGCCGGTGGACTTCGACGCGCCTGCCGTGTCTCGGGTGGGGAGCATCACGGCGACCGGGTATCCGGCGGCGGCTCCGTTCGACGGCGAGACGATGTACCGGTGCCAGGACAAGCCGGGCCGGCTGTCGATCGTCAGGTCCGACCCGACGATGTACCGGATCGGATGCACCATGACCGGCGGCTCCTCCGGCGGCGGCTGGGTCGCCACGGGCTCGGACGGCAAACCGGCCCTGGTCTCCAACACCTCGATCGGCCCAGTGAGTTCAGGCTGGCTGGCAGGCCCCCACCTGGGCAAGGTGGCCAAGGGCGTCTACAACGAGGTAAGCACAAAGTTCGCCACCCAGTGATGGAAGAGGCCCCCCATGCCTTCGGCATGGGGGGCCTCTTCCAGGGGCGCGGGGAACTGCGCGACAAGCCACAAAACACCCGCAGACAACAACGCACCCACCCGGCGGAGCCTAATGCACCGCTGCCGCCGGAACGTACGGCGCCAGTTCCGCCGCCAACTCTTCATGCACACGCGCCTTGAGCAACGTGCCCTCCGCCGTGTGCTCCTCGGAGATCACCTCGCCCTCGGTGTGCGCACGGGCGACCAGCTTGCCGTGGGTGTACGGCACGAGCGCCTCGACCTCGACCGAGGGCCGGGGCAGCTCGTTGTCGATCAGCGCGAGCAGCTCGTCGATGCCCTGACCGGTGCGGGCGGACACCGCGATGGAACGCGTCTCCATCCGCATCAGCCGCTGGAGCGTCAGCGGGTCCGCCGCGTCCGCCTTGTTGATCACGACGATCTCGGGTACGCCGGTGGCGCCGACGTCCCTGATCACCTCGCGCACGGCGGCCAGCTGCTCCTCCGGTGCCGGGTGCGAACCGTCGACCACGTGCAGGATCAGGTCGGAGTCGCCGACCTCCTCCATCGTGGAGCGGAACGCCTCGACGAGGTGGTGCGGCAGATGCCGTACGAAGCCGACGGTGTCCGCCAGCGTGTAGAGGCGCCCGCCGGGCGTCTCGGTCCGGCGCACGGTCGGGTCGAGGGTCGCGAACAGGGCGTTCTCGACCAGGACGCCCGCGCCCGTGAGGCGGTTGAGCAGCGAGGACTTGCCGGCGTTGGTGTAGCCGGCGATGGCGACCGAAGGCACCTTGTTGCGTCGGCGCACCTGCCGCTGGATGTCGCGGCCGGTCTTCATCTCCGCGATCTCCCGGCGCATCTTCGCCATCTTCTCGCGGATCCGGCGCCGGTCCGTCTCGATCTTGGTCTCACCGGGACCACGGGTGGCGAGGCCGCCGCCCTTGCCGCCGCCCATCTGACGGGACAGCGACTGACCCCAGCCGCGCAGCCTCGGCAGCATGTACTGCATCTGCGCGAGGGCGACCTGCGCCTTGCCCTCTCGGGACTTGGCGTGCTGGGCGAAGATGTCGAGGATCAGGGCCGTACGGTCGATGACCTTGACCTTGACGACGTCTTCGAGGTGGATCAGCTGGCCCGGGCTCAGCTCACCGTCGCAGATGACGGTGTCCGCGCCCGTTTCGATGACGATGTCCCGCAGCTCGTTGGCCTTGCCGGAGCCGATGTAGGTGGCCGCGTCGGGCTTGTCGCGGCGCTGGACGACGCCGTCGAGCACGAGCGCGCCGGCGGTCTCCGCGAGGGCGGCGAGTTCGGCGAGCGAGTTGTCCGCGTCCCGGATGGTCCCCGTGGTCCACACGCCGACGAGCACGACCCGCTCCAGGCGGAGCTGGCGGTACTCGACCTCGGTGACGTCCTCGAGCTCGGTGGAGAGGCCCGCCACACGGCGCAGGGCCGCGCGCTCGGAGCGGTCGAACTGGTCGCCGTCCCGGTCTCCGTCGATCTCGTGGCTCCAGGCGACGTCCTCTTCCATCAGGGCATCGGCCCGAAGACCTTCGGGGTAGGTGTGCGCGAAGCGCTCAGTGTCCTGGGAAGGGGAAGAAGAGGAGGTCATTGGGTCCTTACGTCGATGGGGTTTCGTGTGCGGTGACGGAGCGAGCCCCGTCACGGATCACAACGTACGAGCACCCCGGGAGATTCCCGGAGGCCGTCGCGTGCGGCCGGGGGCAGGCGCCGCCGACCTGAAGATGGTCGCACGGCACGCCCCGTCTCGTCACGGTGTTATTTCGCGGCGCTATGTCGTGGGTGCGAGGGACTTCCAGTCCGGGTGTCCAGGCATCGGCGGGGTCTTCACCCCGTACAGCCAAGCCTGGAAGAAGGCGCCCAGGTCCCGCCCCGCGATCTCGGAGGCGAGGCGCGTGAAGTCGGCGGTGCCCGCGACGCCGTCCTTGTGGAGGGCGACCCAGGTCTCCTCCAACCGCTGGAACGCCGGGCGGCCGATCTCCTGGCGCAGGGCATAGAGGGCGAGGGCGGCCCCGTCGTAGACGTTCGGGCGGAAGATGCCGATCTTCTGGCCGGGCTTGGGCGGCTTGGGGGCGGCCGGTGGTCCGCCGGCGGTGCGCCAGCGGTCGGAGGACGCGTAGGCCGCCTTCATCCGGTCCGCCAGCTTCCGCCCGGCCTTCTCCTCCGCGTAGAGGGCCTCGTACCAGGTGGCGTGTCCCTCGTTGAGCCACAGGTCGGACCAGGTGCGGGGGCTGACGCTGTCGCCGAACCACTGGTGGGCCAGTTCGTGCACCATGATCGAGTCGACGTACCACTCGGGGTACGCGGGCTCGGTGAACAACCCTCTCTCGAAGAGGGAGAGGGTCTGTGTCTCCAGTTCGAAGCCGGTCGACGCCTCGGCCATGAGCAGCCCGTACGTCTCGAACGGATAGCGGCCGACCTTGTTCTCCATCCACTCGATCTGCGCGGGCGTCTTCTTCAGCCACGGCTCGAGCAGGGCGCGGTCCTTGGTGGGCACGACATCGCGCAGGGGCAGTCCGTGCGGTCCGGTGCGGTGCACCACGGTGGAGCGGCCGATGGACACTTGGGCCAGTTCGGTGGCCATGGGGTGCTGGGTGCGGTACGTCCAGGTCGTGGCCTCGCCGATCCGGTCGACGCCGGTGGGCAGACCGCTGGCCACCGCCGTGTAGGCGTTCGGGGCGGTGACCCTGATGGTGAACATCGCCTTGTCGGAGGGGTGGTCGTTGCACGGGAACACCAGGTGCGCGACATCGGCCTGGTTGGCCATGGCGAGCCCGTCGTCGGTGCGCACCCAGCCGCCGTCCCGGCCCGGCGCGGACACGGGGTCGCTGGTGTGCCGCACGGTGATCCGCGTCCAGCTCCCGGCGGGCAGCGGTGTCCTGGGCGTCACCACCAGGTCCTCGCCCGCACTGGTGAACGACGCGGGCTCACCGTCGACCTCGACCGAGCCGACCGTCCCGTGGGAGAAGTCGAGGTTGATCTGTTCGAGTCCGGTGGTGGTCCAGGCGTCGATGGTCGTGACGGCGGAGAGCGGCTTGCTGTTGCTTCCGGGGTAGGTGAAGGCGAGGTCGTACGACGCCACGTCGTACCCGGGGTTGCCCAGGTGCGGGAAGAGGCGGTCGCCGACGCCCAGGGGGGCCGCGGGGGCGCTCGCGGCGACGAGGCAGACGGAGACGGCGGAGGCGAGCAGCGCCGACGTGAACCGGGTGCGGGGGTTGAGCAGCATGCACCACCGCTACCAGCGCCCGCCCGCTCCATGGCGGCGACTCGCACCAGGCCCACCCGAACGGGTAGGTCAGGGAACCGCCACGTGATGCTGCGCCCGGCTCACGTCGTACACGCCGGGCACGTTGCGCATGGCCCGCATGAGCGCGGGAAGGTGCGCCGCGTCCGGGAGTTGGAGCGTGTAGGTGTGGCGTACGCGCTGCTGGCTGGGGGGTTCGACGGTCGCCGAGACGATCGCGACGCCCTCCAGGGCGATGGCCTCGGTGAGGTCCGCCAGCAGATGGGGCCGGCCGAACGATTCGGCGACCAGGGTGACGCGGGCCTCGGTGGTGTCCCCCCAGTGCACGCCGACCTCGGCGCGCCCGGTGCTCTTCATACGCGCGACCCCGGCGCACTCCACCCGGTGCACGGTCACCACTCCCCCGCGCACGGCGAAGCCGGTGACCTCGTCGGGCGGTACGGGCGTACAGCAACCGGCGAGTCGTACGGTCGCGCCGGGCTGGTCGACGACGGCGGTCGCGGCGGCCGGGGACTCGTCGGAGCCGTCCTGCGCGGCTCGGGCGTCGAGGGCCGCGCGCGCGGCCTCGGCCTCGGAGGCGTCCGCGGAGGACTCGGACGCGTGCGCCGGGTCGTCCTGGGTCGGGTGGGCGGCCAGCCAGCGCTGGATGGCGATCCTGGCGACGGGCGTGTGCGCGTGCTCCAGCCACTCCCTGGAGGGCTCGGAGGCCGGGTCCTGCCCCATGAGGAGCTGGACCGTGTCGCCGTCCCGCAGAACGGTGCTCAGCGTCGCCAGCCGGCCGTTGACCCGGGCGCCGATACAGGCGTGCGCGTCCTCGCCGTACTGCGCGTACGCCGCGTCCACGCAACTCGCGCCCTCGGGGAGCCCCAACGAGCCCCCGTCGGCCCGGAAGACGGTGATCTCGCGGTCCTGGGCCAGGTCCTCGCGCAGCGTCGACCAGAAGGTGTCGGGGTCGGGCGCGGCCTCCTGCCAGTCGAGGAGGCGGGACAGCCAGCCGGGCCGGGTGGGGTCGACGCGCTCGCCGTCGAGGTCGGCCCGCGCTCTGTCTCCGTCCGTCTGCTCCTCCGAAGGAGGAGCGTAGGGATTGCCGAGCGCGATGACACCGGCCTCGGCGGCCTTGTGCATCTGGTGGGTGCGGATGAGGACTTCGGCGACCTGGCCGTCCGCGCGGGCGACGGCGGTGTGCAGCGACTGGTAGAGGTTGAACTTGGGAACGGCGATGAAGTCCTTGAACTCCGAGACGACGGGCGTCATACAGGTGTGGAGCTCGCCCAGTACGCCGTAGCAGTCGGCGTCCTCGTTGACGAGTACCAGGACCCGCCCGAAGTCGGAGCCGCGCAGCCGGCCGCGTTTGCGTGCGGCCCGGTGCAGGGACACGAAGTGCCGTGGCCGGATGAGGACTTCGGCCTGGATCCCCGAGTCGCGGAGCACCACGCGTACCTCGTCGGCGATCTCGGCGAGCGGGTCGTCCGCGCGGGAGGCGTTGTCGAGAATCAGCTGCCGGGTGTGCTGGTACTCCTCGGGGTGCAGGATCGCGAAGACGAGGTCTTCCAGTTCGGTCTTGAGCGCCTGGACGCCGAGCCGTTCGGCGAGCGGGATGAGCACGTCCCGGGTCACCTTGGCGATGCGTTCCTGTTTCTCGGGGCGCATCACGCCCAGGGTGCGCATGTTGTGCAGCCGGTCGGCGAGTTTGATCGACATCACGCGGACGTCGTTCCCGGTGGCGACGAGCATCTTGCGGAAGGTCTCGGGCTCGGCGGCGGCGCCGTAGTCGACCTTCTCGAGCTTGGTCACGCCGTCGACGATGTAGCAGACCTCGGCACCGAACTCCTGGCCGACCTGATCCAGCGTCACATCGGTGTCCTCGACGGTGTCGTGGAGCAGAGACGCCGTCAGGGTCGTGGTCTCCGCGCCGAGTTCGGCGAGGATCAGGGTCACGGCGAGCGGGTGCGTGATGTACGGCTCGCCGCTCTTGCGCATCTGGCCGCGGTGCGAGGACTCGGCAAGTACGTAGGCCCGGCGCAGCGGTTCGAGGTCGGCGTCGGGGTGATGGGCCCGGTGCGCCTCGACGACATGGCCGATGGCGTCGGGCAGCCGGTCGCGGGTCGCGGAGCCGAGGAACGCCGCTCTGCCCAGTCGGCGCAGGTCGATCCGGGGGCGGGTCCGCCGGCGGGGCGACGGGGGCCCGTCCTGTTCCAGCGAGGCCGCGAGCTTGTGCGAGGGCGTCACAGCACCTGGGCTCGCGGGATTCGTGGCCTCCGCACTCATGGGCACCTCCGGCTACCTGGACCGGCGGACGGGATGCCCCATGGCGGACGACGGCTCAGGGGATGGTGTCGTTCCCCCGTCCGGGCCGGTGCTTGATGCTACCGAGCCCATCACGCGCGACTGACCACCTCTCGTCGAGCGTGAAACGGATCACCCATTCGAGCGATGGTTCGAGGGTCTGTGCATTCGAGCCACCTGTCCGGCGATCGACCCTGTTCTCAAGTCAGACCCGGCCCAGTGGCTATGTTTCCACTCTCCAACGGGCTATCGGCCTGCGATATCCAACCATCGCCCACTTCAGCTCCGCACGGTTTCCAGCCACTCCGCGTCGATCTCGCCCTCGGCGACGATCACCGCGGGCCCGGTCATCTCGATCTCCCCATCGGCCCTCTCGGTGATCACCAGGCGCCCACCGGGCACATCGACGGTGTACGTCACCGGGGTTCCGGTCACCGCCGGATCGGCGCCGTCACGGCGCGCGGCGGCCACGGCGACGGCACACGCGCCCGTGCCGCACGACCGCGTCTCACCGGAGCCGCGCTCGTGGACGCGCAGCGCTACGTGCCGCGGGCCCCGGTCGACGACGAACTCGACGTTGACGCCGTCCGGATAGGCCTCGGCCGGGCTGAACGGCGGCGGAGTGAGCAGGTTCCCCGCGTGCGCGAGATCGTCCACGAAGGCGACCGCGTGCGGGTTGCCCATGTTCACGTTCCGCGCGGGCCAGCTGCGCTCGTCCACGCGCACGGTGACCTCGCCCTCGGGGAGGAGTGCCCTGCCCATGCCGACGGTGACGTCACCGTCCTTGGCGATGTGCACGCGCTTCACGCCCCCGCGGGTGGCGACCGCGATGTCCCCCTCGGTGACCAGTCCGGCCCGCTGGAGGTAGCGCGCGAAGACCCGCACGCCGTTGCCGCACATCTCCGCGATCGAGCCGTCGCCGTTGCGGTAGTCCATGAACCACTCCGCCTCGGCCGCCATGCCCTTGGCCTCGGGGTGCGCGGCGGACCGCACGACGTGCAGCAGTCCGTCGCCCCCGATGCCCGCACGCCGGTCGCACAGGGCGGCGACGGCGGCCGGGGAGAGGTCGATGACGTTCTCGGGGTCGGGGACGATCACGAAGTCGTTCTCGGTCCCGTGGCCCTTGAGGAAGGCGATCCGCGTGCTCATTCCTCGATCGTACGGCGTCCGCTCTAGCGCAGACGGGCCACTCTGAGGACGGCGAGCGCGATGACCACGACCACTGTCACGACGTACGCCAGTACGACCCGCCAGTCCCGGCGGCGCTCCTCACCGAGTCCCGGTGCCGTGTAGCCGACCCGGCGGGCGGCCATCATGCCCCACCCGGCGGCGCAGGAGCAGATGAGCAGCCCCAGCATGGCGATGACGGCTCCGCTGTCGCCGAAGTCGAAGGCGAGCGGGAAGGCGAACATCAGGGAGCCGACCGCGGCCAGGACCACGATCGGGGCGAGCTGCCAGATGCGCAGCCTGCGCTGCGGTCGCAGTTCGACCTCGACCTCGGGCCCGAGGAACATCTCGTCCGGTTCGGGACCGTCGTCGGTCACACCATCCTGTGTCTCGTCCGGCCCGTCCGGGCTCAGACGGTCCTCGCCCTGTTCCGTTTCGCCACCGTCACCGGTGACGTTTCCCGCGCCTTGTGCGGTGTCGCGAGGGCCGGCCTCCATCGCCACGCGCCCTCCCAACTCGGACTCCACTTGGTCGATCGAAGCTCGATGATGGCATGGCGCCGGAGGCCTGGATGACGGCCTGAGCGTCCCGATGCCATGACGTGATCAGGCTGTGACCGGTCGTTCGACCAACGCCAGTGCGAGGTGAGGAAGTTCCGTGAGATCCGCCGCAGCCCCACTCAACCAGTGCACCCGGGGATCGCGCCTGAACCACGAATCCTGACGGCGCGCGAAGCGCTTGGTGGCACGTACGGTCTCGGCGCGCGCGTCGTCCTCGCCGCACTCCCCGGCGAGCGCCGCGAGCACCTGCTGGTAGCCCAGCGCGCGCGATGCCGTGAGCCCCTCGCGCAGGCCGTGCGCCTCCAGCGCGCGCACCTCGTCCACGAGCCCCGCCGCCCACATCCGGTCGACCCGGCGGGCGATGCGCTCGTCCAGCTCGGGGCGGGACACGTCGACGCCGATCTGCACGGTGTCGTACACGGAGTCATGGCCCGGCAGGTTGGCGGTGAAGGGCTTGCCGGTGATCTCGATGACCTCCAGCGCCCGGACGATTCGGCGGCCGTTGCTGGGCAGGATCGCCAGCGCGGCCTCGGGGTCGGCGGCGGCCAGACGGGCGTGCAGGGCGCCGGAGCCGCGCAGGGCGAGCTCCTCCTCGAGGCGGGCCCGCACCTCCGGGTCGGTGCCGGGGAACTCGAGGTTGTCGACGGCTCCACGGACGTACAGACCGGAGCCGCCGACCAGGATCGGCCAACGTCCCTCGGCGAGCAGCGCGTCGATCCGCTCGCGCGCGAGGCGCTGGTATTCGGCGACGCTCGCCGCGACGGTCACGTCCCAGATGTCCAGCAGGTGGTGCGGGATGCCGCCGCGTTCCTCGGGCGTCAACTTGGCGGTGCCGATGTCCATCCCCCGGTAAAGCTGCATCGAGTCGGCGTTGACGACCTCTCCGTCGAGACGCTGGGCCAGAAAGACGCCCAGATCGGACTTTCCGGCTGCGGTGGGGCCGACGACGGCGATGACTCGGGGGGTGGGGGCTGCGCTGCTCACCGCCCCAGTCTCCCAAACCCCGGACCCCTCCTCGAACGAGTTACGTGACGGCACGGGCCCGGGGTCGTTCCCAGTTGCGAGGTTCGCGCCGCCGGATTCGGGAGGCGGTGACGGGGGCGACGCAAACGGACGCACCGGGCGACGCGGGATTTCGCCCGCACGAGTAACGTATGGAGTGGATATGGGCGTTTTTGCACGGCTTCTCGGACGATCGAAGACCACGGAGGAGGCGTCGACCGCCGACGAGCAGTCCGTCGCCGTGACGGAGGAGCCCGCGGCGGAGGAGACGGAAGCGGCGAAGGGGTCGCCCGAGACCGGCAGCGGTGCCGAGACGGAGATCACGGCGGAGAAGTCGGAAGCCGTGGCCGTGGTCGCCACCGAGGGCGTCGAGATCCCCAAGCAGCAGTCCGCCGAGGAGGCCGCCGACAGCGAGGCCGGCGAGGGCGCCCGCAAGTAACTGCCCGCGCAGGGAAGGTGAACCATGGGTCTGCTGGACAATCTGAGGGCAAAGCTCACCCCGGCCAAGGAGAAGGTCTCCGACCTCGCGCAGCAGCACGGGGACAGGATCGAACGGGGTCTCGACAAGGCCGCGAAAACGGCCGACGAGAAGACCAAGGGCAAGTACAGCGACAAGATCCACACGGGCACCGACAAGGCGAAGGGCGCCGTGGAGCGCATGGCCCACAAGGAAGGTGGCTCGCGGGACGACATGTTCACCCCGCCGCCGGACGCGCCTGGGCCTGCTTCCTGACGGGCACGCAGGGACGAACAACAGCACGACACATCGACGGACGGCTGCGGAGCACTCGCTCCCGGCCGTCCGCCGTGTCACGACGACGGCAACGGCAGCGCCACGGCTACGACCAGGCCGCGACCACGTATCCCACCCCGTAGGGCGCGTCCTCGTACAGCAGCGTGCCCGTCAGGTCGGCGCCCTCGGCCGCGCCCGCGAGGACCTGCCAGGGCGCCCGGCCCGAGACCTTCAGCTCGTACGCCAGTTCCGCGTCCAGCGCCTTGAGCGCCGGCACGTCCGCCGCCCCCAGCGCGCGTCCGGCTGCCTCGTCGAACCCCGCCGCCCGCTCGTCCAGGTACCCGGGCGCCTTGAGCGTGCGACAGGCGCTGGCGTCACCCATCACCAGCAGGGCCACCCTCGCCACCCGCCCGGCGATCTCCCGCCCGACCGCGACGCACCGCTCGGCCGCCAGGGGTTCCCCCACGCCGAGGCCCTCGACGGGCGCGTGCGACCAGCCGGTCCGCTCCAGCAGCCAGGCGGCGACGGCCAGTGACGTCGGCAGCTCCCGTTCCGCCTGCTCGTCGCTTCCGGTGCCCAGGCGTACGTCGAGGTCCACCCCGAAGCCCCGGAACGAGCCCCGGGTGCCCTCCGGGTGCGGCCCGCGCCCGCTCTGTTCGGCGGGCCCGACGACCAGCAGCAGGTGGGGGCGGGCGGCCGCGAGCACACCCAGCGCTTCCGTACAGGCCGCGCGCGCCGCGTCCAGTTCCGGTGCGGCGCCCGAGGCCACCTCGGGCACGAGGAGCGGCGGACAGGGGCAGACTGCGGCGGCGACAAGCATGATCGGCAGCGTAGCCCCGCAGGACGACCCGGTGTCAGTCCTTGCTCAGCGCATCGCCGGGTCGAGGAGCGTGCACCGGGCACGACCGGCTTGCCGCGCTGCGGCGGGCCGTCAGTCGCAGCCGCAGCCGCTCCCCGCGGCCACCGGCTGCGGAGCCGGTGCCCCGATCCCCGGCAGGCCCAGCATGACGCCGGCCGGTTTCGCGGCCTCCGCCGCGTTGCGCTTCTCCCAGGCGTCACCCGCGCGCGTGGGACGCACGTCGAGCACGGCGCCCTCGGCGAGCAGGTGGTGCGGGGCGGCGTAGGTGATCTCGACCGTGACCACGTCCCCGGGGCGCACCGCGGTGTCCGGTTTGGTGAAGTGGACCAGCCGGTTGTCGGGGGCACGACCGGAGAGGCGGTGGGTGGCGCCGTCCTTGCGGCCCTCGCCCTCGGCGACCATCAGCTCCAGGGTGCGGCCGACCTGCTTCTTGTTCTCGTCCCAGGAGATCTCCTCCTGGAGGGCGGCGAGCCGCTCGTAGCGCGCCTGGACGACCTCCTTGGGGATCTGGTCGTCCATCGTGGCGGCGGGGGTGCCGGGCCGCTTGGAGTACTGGAAGGTGAACGCCTGCGCGAAGCGTGCCTCGCGCACCGCGTGCATCGTCTGCTCGAAGTCCTCCTCGGTCTCGCCGGGGAAGCCCACGATGATGTCGCTGGTGATCGCCGCGTGCGGGATGGCGGCCCGCACCTTCTCGATGATGCCCAGGTAGCGCTCCTGGCGGTACGAGCGGCGCATCGCCTTCAGGATGGTGTCCGAGCCTGACTGCATGGGCATGTGCAGCTGCGGCATCACGTTCGGTGTCTCGGCCATGGCGGCGATGACGTCGTCGGTGAAGTCGCGCGGGTGCGGGGAGGTGAACCGGACGCGCTCCAGGCCCTCGATCTTCCCGCAGGCCCGCAGCAGCTTGCTGAACGCCTCCCGGTCACCGATGTCGGAGCCGTACGCGTTGACGTTCTGGCCGAGCAGCGTGATCTCGGAGACGCCCTCGCCGACCAGCGCCTCGATCTCCGCGAGGATGTCGCCGGTTCGGCGGTCCTTCTCCTTGCCGCGCAGGGCCGGGACGATGCAGAAGGTGCACGTGTTGTTGCAGCCGACGGAGATCGACACCCAGGCCGCGTACGCGCTCTCGCGCCGCGTCGGCAGCGTCGACGGGAACGCCTCCAGCGACTCGGCGATCTCGACCTGTGCCTCTTCCTGCACGCGCGCGCGTTCCAGCAGGACGGGCAGCTTGCCGATGTTGTGCGTACCGAAGACGACGTCCACCCAGGGCGCCCGCTTCACGATGGTGTCGCGGTCCTTCTGCGCGAGGCAGCCGCCCACGGCGATCTGCATCCCGGGACGCTTCGTCTTCATCGGCGCGAGCCGGCCGAGGTTGCCGTACAGCCGGTTGTCGGCGTTCTCACGGACGGCGCAGGTGTTGAAGACGACGACGTCCGCGTCACCGTCCGCACCCTCGGGCGCTCGAACATAACCGGCGTTCTCGAGCAGTCCGGACAATCGCTCGGAATCGTGGACGTTCATCTGGCACCCGTAGGTGCGCACTTCATATGTCTTGACGTCCACGGCTTGGCTCCGGTCACTGCTGCTCATGCGACAAGGGTAGGCGGTACGTGAGGCAGGGCCGTACGGGTTACCTTTCGCCCGCCTTCCACCCCTGGCCGCGCAGGACCGCTCCGACGTCCGGGGCCCGGTAGTGGTCGCCCTTGAGGACCTTGCCGTCGGCCCTGCGGGCGACCAGGCCGTCAGGGCCCAGCTTGGTCATGTTGGCGCGGTGGATCTCCGCGATCACCGCGTCGAGGTCGATGCCGTGGACCAGAGCCGTGCCGTACGCGACGTACACGACGTCCGCCAGTTCGTGCGCGAGCCGGTCCAGGGGGCCGGTGACCGCGACCTCGGCGACCTCCGCCGCCTCCTCCGCGAGCAGCTCACCCCGGTGCGCCGCGAGCTGTGGGGAGACCTCGGTGGGCGTACTGCGGGTGTCGAGTCCGAAGGCCAGGTGGAATTCCCGGACGAGGGCGGCGGGCGAAGTGGGAGAGGGGGCTGTGGAGGGGGTCGTGGGAGGGGCGGGCGTCAATGGGGTGGCGGAGGTCGACGGTGCAGGGATACCGGGGCGCATGCGGGGACTCTAGCGATCTCGCCCTTTCTCCTGGCCAGCACCGGGGCCCTCCTGGCAGGATCTCGCGCATGTTCACGGTGCTCCGGATCCGCAGGCGACACGCCCTCATGGGGTCGGCCGCCGGTTTCGTGGTCTTCGGGCTGCTGCTGTGGTGGCTGCTGCCGCTGGACGAGGCACCCCCGGGCGGGACGATCAGGTTCAGCACCGGAACGCCCGCCGGCGTCTACCAGCAGTACGGATCGAGGCTCAGCACGGCCTTCGCCAAGGACATGCCGAACCTGGACGTCGAGATGATGGACAGCCAGGGGTCCCAGGAGAACGTCAGACGTGTGGCGACGGGCGAGGCGGACTTCACCATCGCGGCGGCCGACGCCGTGGAGACGTACAAGCTGCAGGGGCTCCCGGGGGCCGACAAGCTGCGCGGGGTCGCACGCCTGTACGACGACTACATGCAGCTGGTCGTTCCGCGCGACTCGCAGATCAACACCGTGGAGGATCTGCGGGGCAAACGCGTCTCGATAGGGCCGGAGAGATCGGGCGTACGGCTGATCGCCGACAAGATACTCAGCGCCGCCGGTCTCGACCCCGCCACGGACATCAAACCCTTCGCCGACGGCATCAGCACCGGGCCCGGACGGCTCCAGCGGGGCCAGATCGACGCCTTCTTCTGGTCGGGCGGGCTGCCCACGAACGGTCTGGTGCAGCTGGCGAAGAGCTTCCCCTTCCGCTTCGTCCCGATCGACGGGGACCTGGTCACCAAGCTGCACGAACAGGGCGGAGCCTCGCGCTACTACCGGGCGACCAACATGCCCGAGTCGGCCTACCCGTCCATCCAGGGCGGCTCGACCGTGGCGACGCTCGCGGTGGCCAACCTGCTCATGACACGCGAGGACGTGGACCCGAGGCTCACCGAGTGGCTCACCCGGTCGGTGATCAACAGCCGGGACCGCATCGGCGCCCACGTCCACTCGGCGCAGCTCGTGGACCTGCGGACCGCCATCTACACCGACCCGCTGACCCTGCACGACGGCGCCAAGCGCTACTACCGCTCGGTCAAGCCGTAGGGCTCGCGGCGGCGCCGGACCTCAGGACGCCGGGCCCGACCTCGGCACCCGCACCGTCACCTTCAGACCGTGCGGCTCGTGATGCCCGTACGAGATCGTGCCGCCGCCCGCTGCCAACAGGACGCGCGAGATGGACAGGCCGAGGCCGGAGCCCTTGACGTTCTGGTGCCGGCCGCTGCGCCAGAAGCGGTCGCCGATACGGGCGAGTTCGTCGTCGGTGAGGCCAGGGCCGCCGTCGGTGACCACGACCGTCGAGGTCTCGCCGTTCGACGCGACCGACACCCGCACGCACTCTTCCCCGGGCGTGAACTTCACCGCGTTGTCGATCACCGCGTCCAGGGCGCTGGACAGCGTGACCGGGTCGGCCCACGCGGTGGTGGCCGGACAGTCGCCGACCAGGCGAACCCCCTTGGCCTCGGCGAGCGGGGTCCAGGCGGCGACCCGCTCGGCCGTCAGCGCGCCGATGTCGGTGAGTACGAGGTCCGCCTCGGCGTGTTCGGCCAGCGCCAGGTCGAGGAGGTCGTCCAGGACCTCGGCCAGGCGCTTGCCCTCGGTGCGGACCGATGCGATCTCCTCGTTTCCCTCCGGCAGTTCGAGTGCGAGCAGTTCGATGCGCAGCAGCAGCGCCGAGAGCGGGTTGCGCAGCTGGTGCGAGGCGTCGGCGACGAAAGCGCGCTGCTGCTCGAGCACGTCCTCGACGTTGTCCGCCATTTCATTGAACGACCGGGCCAGCCGTCTGAGTTCCGGCGGCCCGCCGGCCACCGCCACCCTGGACTTCAGACTGCCGGTCGCGATGTGGTGCGTGGTGGCGTCGAGAACGCGTACGGGCTTGAGCACCCAGCCGGTGAGGCGCAGCGCGGCGCCCACGGCGAGCAGCATCGCGGCGATCTCACCGGCGCCGACGACGAGCCAGCCGTGCAGCGTCCGGGAACGCATCTGCCCGGTGGGCGAGTCGGTGACCACGACGGCCACGACATCGCCGTCCCGGATGACCGGTGAGGCGACGACGAGCCGGTGGTCCTGCCAGGGCCAGACCTGTTGGGGGTCGTGACTGCGGCGCGAAAGGAGCGCTTCGGCGAACGCGTCGCGCACCTCGCCCGTTTTGGGCAGGTACCAGTCGGCCGGCGCGTTGGCCATGGGAGCGTCGTTGCGGTAGAAGACCCCGGCACGGATGCCGTAGACGTCGTAGTAGCTCTCGAGTTCGCGCTGGAGGGTCTCGCCGCGCTCGTCGGTGACGGCGTCCTTGACCCGGGAGCCCACGGGCCGGTCGGTGACGAACTGCGCGAGCGCGGCGAAGCGCGCGGTGTCGTCGATCCGGTCGACGACGACCGTCTGCTGCTGTGCGCCGGCCACGCTGATCGCGAGCGGGATGCCGAGCGCGAGCAGGACGGCGGCCATCAGGACGATGAGCAGCGGAAGAAGACGTGTGCGCACCCGTGCCCGCTACTGCGTCGGGGCGACGAGCCGGTAGCCCACGCCGCGAACGGTCTCGATCAGCGCCGGCATGCGCAACTTGGCGCGCAGGGACGCGACATGCACCTCCAGGGTGCGGCCGGTCCCCTCCCAGCTGGTGCGCCATACCTCGCTGATGATCTGCTCCCGGCGGAACACCACTCCGGGACGCTGCGCGAGGAGGGCGAGCAGATCGAACTCCTTGCGGGTCAGTTGGACGACCGAACCGTCCACGAGGACCTGCCGGGTGGACAGTTCGATGCGCACCAACCCCAGGACCAGCCCGTTCTCACCGGCGTCGGCGCTGTCCTCGTGGACGTTGCGCCGGCTGACGGCGTGGATCCGGGCGAGCAACTCCCCGGTGTCGTACGGCTTCACCACGTAGTCGTCGGCGCCGAGGTTGAGACCGTGGATGCGGGAGCGGACGTCGGAGCGCGCGGTGACCATGATCACGGGGGTGCTGGTGCGCTTGCGGATCTTGCCGCACACCTCGTAGCCGTCCTGGTCGGGCAGGCCCAGGTCGAGCAGCACCACGCCGAAGCCGTTGCCCTCCGGGACGAGCGCCTGGAGGGCCTCCTCGCCACTGCGGGCGTGCGTGACGTCGAAACCGTGCCGCGCCAGGACCGCGGAGAGCGCGGCGGCGACGTGGTTGTCGTCCTCGACGAGGAGCAGTCTCATCGCGACCCCTTTCGGTTTCGTCGGATTCGGTCATGGTGCAACCGTGCGTCAAGCGGAGTACACCACGTGGACCCACACGCGCGCGTGCCTCGTTCCGGTTGCGGACCGCATCCGTTATCCAGCCGGTACGCCTGTTTATCCAGCCGCTGCATATCTTTCGAATGGCGCCACAAACGGTGTTGACCTGACATCGGATCGTTATCCTCAAGTTCCCCTCAGATGTAATGACGCTGGTCTCGGGGGGTCACTACTGTCCTCCGAAACCGAGGTGGACGGAGCCAGTAAGCGATGACGGAAGTATCGGTTGCCAAGGACGACGCGGCCGCGACCGGCGATCTGGTTGTCCTGAAGAGTGTCAACAAGCATTTTGGCGCGTTGCATGTTCTCCAGGACATCGACCTGACCATCACCCGTGGCGAGGTGGTCGTGGTGATCGGACCCTCCGGGTCCGGTAAGTCCACCCTGTGCCGCGCCATCAACCGCCTGGAGACCATCGATTCGGGAGCCATCTCGATCGACGGCAAGCCACTGCCCCAGGAGGGCAAGGAGCTGGCCCGGCTGCGCGCCGACGTCGGCATGGTCTTCCAGTCCTTCAATCTTTTCGCGCACAAGACGGTCCTCGAGAACGTGATGCTGGGCCAGGTCAAGGTCCGCAAGGCCGACAAGAAGGTGGCCGAGGAGAAGGCCCGCACCCTGCTCGACCGGGTGGGCGTCGCGACCCAGGCGGACAAGTACCCGGCGCAGCTCTCCGGCGGCCAGCAGCAGCGTGTCGCCATCGCCCGTGCCCTGGCCATGGACCCCAAGGTCATGCTCTTCGACGAGCCCACGTCGGCGCTCGACCCGGAGATGATCAACGAGGTCCTCGAGGTCATGCAGCAGCTCGCCCGCGACGGCATGACCATGATCGTCGTCACCCACGAGATGGGGTTCGCCCGTTCGGCCGCCAACCGGGTGGTGTTCATGGCGGACGGCCGCATCGTCGAAGAGGCTGTGCCGGACCAGTTCTTCAGCAACCCGCGCAGCGACCGCGCCAAGGACTTCCTGTCCAAGATCCTGCACCACTGACGACCCGCGCACCCAGCACTGAAGACCTGCACCTCTTCACCACGCAAAGGATGTTCACCATGAAGCTCCGCAAGGTCACCGCCGCCTCGGCCGTCGTGCTCGCGCTCGCCGTCACCGCCACGGCGTGCGGTTCCGACAAGAAGGACTCCGGCGGCTCGGGCGACGGCAAGACGATCACCGTAGGCATCAAGTTCGACCAGCCGGGCATCGGCCAGAAGACTCCGCAGGGCTACTCGGGCTTCGACGTCGACGTCGCCAAGTACATCGCCAAGGAGCTCGGCTACAACGAGGACCAGATCGAGTGGAAGGAGTCGAAGAGCGCCGACCGCGAGACCATGCTGGAGCGCGGTGACGTCGACTTCATCGCCGCCTCGTACTCGATCAACGACAAGCGTCTGGCGAAGGTCGACTTCGCGGGTCCGTACCTGCTGGCCCACCAGGACGTCCTGGTCCGTTCCGACGACGACTCGATCAAGTCGCCGGCGGACCTCAACAGCAAGAAGCTGTGTTCGGTGACCGGCTCGACCTCGGCGCAGAACGTCAAGGACAAGCTGGCGCCCAAGGCCCAGCTCCAGGAGTACCCGACGTACTCGGCGTGTCTGACCGGTCTGGAGAACAAGGCCATCGACGCGCTGACCACGGACGACTCGATCCTCGCGGGCTACGCCGCGCAGGAAGCCTTCAAGGGCAAGTTCAAGCTCGGCGGCTTCAAGATGACCAACGAGAACTACGGCATCGGCGTCAAGAAGGGCAGCGATCTGAAGGCGAAGATCAACACCGCCCTCGAGAAGATGGTCGCCGACAACTCCTGGCAGAAGGCCGTGGACGCGAACCTCGGCCCGGCCGGCTACAAGAACGAGCCCGCGCCGAAGATCGGCGACATCAAGTCCTGAGCTAACGGCTGACGGGTGCGCCGGTTCCCGAACCGGCGCACCGGGCCCCTCGACACGCGGAAGCGCGGGAGATCGTGTTCGATTTTCTTGAAGGTTACGACCTGCTGGGTGCCTTCTGGGTGACCATCCAGCTCACCCTGCTCTCGGCCGTCGGATCACTTGTGTGGGGAACCCTGCTGGCCGCCATGCGCGTCGGTCCGGTGCCGCTGATGCGCGGCTTCGGCACCGCCTACGTGAACATCGTGCGGAACATCCCGCTGACCGTGATCATCCTGTTCACCTCACTGGGCTTGAACCAGACTCTCGGCGCCACCATGGGCGCCCCGGATGACGTCGCGACCCGGAACTTCCGGCTCGCCGTGCTGGGCCTGATCCTCTACACCTCGGCCTTCGTGTGCGAGGCCCTGCGCTCCGGCATCAACACGGTGCCGACCGGCCAGGCGGAGGCGGCACGTGCCATCGGCCTGAACTTCACCCAGGTGCTGACCCTGGTGGTGCTGCCACAGGCGTTCCGTGCGGTGGTCGGCCCCATGGCGAACGTCCTGATCGCCCTCACCAAGAACACCACGGTGGCCGCGGCGATCGGCGTCGCCGAGGCAGCCCTGCTGATGAAGAAGATGATCGAGAACGAGGCCCAACTGATCGCGATCTCCGCGGTCTTCGCCTTCGGTTTCGTGTGTCTGACGCTGCCGACCGGCCTGATCCTGGGCTGGGTTGGCAAGAAGGTGGCGGTGAAGCGATGAGCTCCGTTCTCTACGACGCCCAGGGCCCCCGTGCCAAGCGGCGCAACGTCATCTTCACCGTGGTCTTCCTGGTCGCCGTCGCGGCGCTCCTGTGGTGGGTTTTCAACGCCCTCCAGGACATGGGGCAGCTGGAGTGGGTGAAGTGGAAGCCCTTCTTCGGCACCGAGGCCTGGTCCACGTATCTCTGGCCCGGTCTGCAGAACACGCTGAAGGCCGCGGCGCTTGCCATGGTCATCGCACTGCCGCTGGGCGCCGTACTGGGCATCTCACGGCTCTCCGACCACGTCTGGGTCCGGGTACCGGCCGCGATCATCGTGGAGTTCTTCCGGGCCATCCCGGTGCTGGTCCTGATGATCTTCGGGCTCGCGCTCTATTCCGAGTACACCGACATCAACAGCGACGACCGTCCGCTGTACGCGGTCGTCACGGGCCTGGTGCTGTACAACGCGGCGGTCCTCGCGGAGATCGTCCGGGCGGGCATCCTGTCGCTGCCCAAGGGCCAGTCCGAGGCCGCCATGGCGATCGGTCTGCGCAAGGGCCAGGTCATGCGGTCGATCCTGCTGCCGCAGGCGGTCACCGCGATGCTGCCGGCGATCGTCAGCCAGATGGTCGTGATCGTGAAGGACACCGCCCTCGGCGGCGGCGTCCTCACCTTCTCCGACCTGATCGCCGCGGTGAGCCCGATGAGCGCGTATTACGGTGCCAACACCATCGCCAGCTTCACCGTCGTCGCTCTGATCTTCATCGCGATCAACTTCGCTCTCACGACCTTCGCGAGCTGGCTGGAGGGGCGCCTCAGGCGCGGCAAGAAGAGCACCGGCGCGGTTCTCGACCCGAACGACGCGTCGATCGCGGGCGCTGCGGGAACCGGAGCGGCCGGCGTCTGACGCTCAGTCAATCACTGCGCATCACACGGAGGGCAGTGGCATGATCGCCACTGCCCTCCGTCACTTGACGCAAGCACCCGCAATCTGTTGCATACGTTCTGTGATCGTGCACCCCGCTCCAACTTCCTGTTCACTTGTTTCGATGAAAACGTCGCTCTGGGCAGGGGGCGCCGCGCCATGGACCCGGTGATCATCGTCGGCGCGGGGCCGGTCGGGCTCACGCTGGCGCTTGCGCTGGCGCGTCAGGAGGTCCCCTCGGTCGTTCTCGACGAGGGGCCGGGCAAGGACGACCAGCGCCCCGCGCGCACGGTCGTGCTGCGCGAGGACACCGCCGCGCTGCTGGAGCGGCTGACCGGTGTGCCGATCACCGACGCCGGTTTCCGCTGGGCCGGATGGCGGTCGATGCGGCGCAAGCAGGTGATGCGCCGGATCTCCTTCGGCGGCGAGGAGCCGGACGGGCCGGCCGACACGCCCCCGCCAGGCTCGACACCGCAGCCTGTCACCGAGTCCGACGCCCCCCTGCACATCGCCCAGCACATCGTGACCGGTGCCCTGCGTGCCGCCATCGCGCGCGAGCGGCTCGTCGAGGTCGCAGTCAACAGCCGTCTCGATTCCATCGAGCAGGAACCATCCGGCATCACCGCACACACCCGCGGCCCGGCCGGCACCTGGTGGCGCGGCAGTTACCTCGTCGGCTGCGACGGCCCCCGCTCCACGGTGCGCAAACTCCAGGACATCCGCTTCCCCGGACGTACCGCCGTGGAACGACACGCCGTGGCCGCGCTGCGTACGGAACTTCCGTGGCCCGGCGAGGCGTTGTTGCACCGGATGCCTCCGTGGCGGACGTCCGGCCCCTCGGCCGGGGAGATCACCGCCCGTCCGCTTCCCGACGGTGTGTGGCGCCTGGACTGGCTGATGCCGCCCGGCAAGGACCTGGTCACGCCCGAACTCCTCGTGACCCGCGTCCGGGAGACCCTCGCGGGCTGGAGCGACGGTTCCACACCGCCGTACGACCTGCTCGACACCGGTGTCCACATCGTCCACCACCGGCTCGCCCGACGCTGGCGGGCCGGGCGGGTCTTCCTCGCCGGGGACGCCGCCCACCTGCTCGGCACGCTCGGCACCCAGGGGTTGGACGAGGGGCTGCGGGACTCCGACAACCTCGCCTGGAAACTGGCCCTGGCCTGGCACCACGGCCCGCACGAGGCACTGCTCGACAGCTATCAGGCCGAGCGGCGCGCCGCCGTCTCCGCCCGACTGCGCGCCGCCGACCAGGCACTGCCGCTGCTGCGCGGCGGCGGAGGGCTGCGGTCGTACGTCCCCGGGTCGGCCCGCGGACACGACGGGCTCCTCACGGACGGTCACCTGGGGCGCGGCATCCTCGGCGCGCCGGGGGCGTACGCCCTTTCACCGCTGGCGCCCCAGCACATCGAGGCGGAGATCTCGGTGGACACCCCGCCCGGCTCCCAGGTGACGGACGTACGGGTCACCGCGGAGGACGGTTCCTTCGTACAACTGCGGGAACGGCTGGGCCGGGGCGCGCTGCTGGTGCTGCTGGTCGCGCCGGGTACGGGGGTGTGGGAGCGCAAGCACTGGGTGAGCGCGGGGATCATGCCCCGGCTGGCGGCCGCGGTGGCGGCGTTGCCGCATCCCGCCGAACTGCTGGTCACCGAGAGCTATCCGGGCGCGGCCGCCCACACCGTGCTGCTGATCCGCCCGGACGGGCATCTGGTCACGGCCCTGAACGGGGTACGGCCCGCAGACCTGTACGCGGCGGCCGAGGCGACCCTGGGCGGCCCCGTGCAGGACAGGGCAAAGGCCAGGGCCGAGGAGACGAGCGAAGCCGGCGAGTCGAACCCGCCATCCGACACGACATCGAACACGGAAGCCGCGGCGGGCAGGCGCTGACACCTCCCCCCCTTCGCGCCCTTACGCCCCTCTCCTCGCGCGAGTCCACATGGTGAGGCGGAGTTGACCGCTCCGCACCGTCATGCTGTACTCCGGAACGTGACCAAAATCGACACTGATGTGCGCCTGTGGCGGAGGGTCCACATGGACCTCGTCCGCTACGCGGGCTGCGTGTGTCGTCCGTCCTGCTGATTCGCATCCCACTTTCCCGCGCGCGCCACTCATCCACGCTGTCGCGCGCTCCCCGCGAACGTCACCAGGACGGTACCCGTGTCCGTGTCACCCTCTGTATCCGCACCCGCACCCGCTCAGGCCGCCGGTGCGCCCAGGACCCCGACCCAGGCGGAACTTCTCGACTTCGTACGGCGTACGGCCGCCGACGCCGAGCTGATCTCCTCCCTGCCGCTCGACCCGGAAGGGCGTACATGGGTGCGTCTTGAGGGTCCCGGTGGCAGCGAGGCCTGGCTGATCGGGTGGCCGCCCGGCACCGGTACCGGCTGGCACGACCACGCCGACTCGGTCGGTGCCTTCCTCACCGCGGCCGGCGAGCTCAAGGAGAACTCGCTCGCCGCCCGGCTGCCCACCGACGGCTGGAAGACCCTCGAACTCACCGAGGACGTCGACCGGGAGCGACGACTGGCGGCCGGCCAGGGCCGGAGCTTCGGCCGCCACCATGTGCACGAGGTGCTCAACGAGTCCCGCGACGAGCACGCGATCTCGGTCCACGCCTACTACCCGCCGCTGCCCCAGATCCGCCGCTACAGCCGTACGGGACCGGTGCTGCGCCTGGAGCACGTGGAGCGCCCGCAGGACTGGCAGTGAGCGAACAGCCGGTCGGCATCGACGAGTTGCTCGACCGCGTCCGCGACACCTACGCGCGCGTGGAGACAGCCGAGGCGTACGAGGCCGCGCAGGCCGGCGAGGCCCTGCTGGTGGACATCCGGTACGCGGCCCTGCGGGAGCGCGACGGTCTGATCCCCGGCGCGCTCGTCATCGAGCGCAACGAGCTGGAGTGGCGCCTGGACCCCCAGGGCAGCCATCACGCCCCGCAGGCGACCGGCCATGACCTGCGGATCGTGGTGATCTGCAACGAGGGATACGCGTCGAGCCTCGCGGTCTCGTCGCTGCACCAGTTGGGGCTGCGTCGGGCGACCGACCTGGTCGGCGGGTTCCAGGCGTGGCGGGCGGCCGGACTTCCGGTGACCTCGTAGGCATACCGAAATCCGAGTGCGCGAAGTCGTCGTTGCCGTCGTTGCCGTTGCCGTCGTTGTCTTTGTCGTCGTTCCGTCCGCCCGGCCCTGAACGCGGTCGGCGCCCCCGCGCGTCCACCGTGTTCAGGGCCGGGACGTTGACCTCCTGAGCGCCCGCCTGCCGCTCGGGACGGCCAAATCTCGGCCCAGCAGGGCTCAGTACCCGTCGTCGGCGAGGAACTCGGTGTCCTCGATGTCCTCGCCCTCCTCCTCCAGTGCCTGCCGGACCACCCGCAGGGCCATGCCCTGGGAGTAGCCCTTGCGGGCGAGCATGCCCGCCAGGCGCCGCAGCCGTTTGTCGCGGTCGAGACCGCGGGTCGCACGCAGTTTGCGGGCGACGAGTTCTCGCGCGGTCGTCTCCTCCTGCTCGGAGTCGAGCTGTCCGACGGCCTCGTCGATGAGTGTCGGGTCCACGCCCTTGGTACGCAGTTCCTGGACGAGCGCCCGCCGGGCCAGTCCCCGGCTGTGGTGCCGGGACTCGACCCAGGCGTCCGCGAACGCGCTGTCGTTGATCAGTCCGACCTCCTCGAACCGCGACAGCACCTCCTCGGCCACCTCGTCCGGGATCTCGCGCTTGTGCAGGGCGTCCGCGAGCTGCTTACGCGTACGCGGGGTCCCGGTGAGCAGGCGCAGACAGATCGCCCGCGCCCGCTCAGCCGGGTCCGCCGGGGGTTCCGAGGTCTCGGCCCTCGACGAGGAAACGGAACCTCCGTCCTGTGGGTCGCCGCCCGCCTCACCGAAGCCGCGCTGCCGACGTCGTCCACGTCCACCACGCGAGCCGTCACCGCGTGAGCCGCCCTCGCCGTACAGGCCGCCCTCGCCGTACGGGCCGCCTTCGCCGCTCGGGCCACCAGCGCCACGGCGCCTTCTGCCGCCCGGAGAACCGTCGCCCCGGCGTCGGCCGTCCCCCGGCGGATCCTCTCCGCGACGCGCGCCGGCGCCGAAGTCACCTTCGCCGTCACCCTCGTACGACCCGGCGCCCGTGCGGGCTCCGTGGCCACCTCCGTATGGCCAGGCCTCGCCGTGGCCGCTGTGGCCGCCCCCGGCAGTGCCCCCGTGGCCCCGGTCTTCCGAGGCACCGGGGTCCGCGTACTCGGCCCAGTCGGTTCGTCGTGTCACGGGCTAGCTCTTGACCGCCGTGGCCTTGGCCTTGGTGGTCTTGGCCGCCGGAGCGGGCACCGTCTTCGCGGGATCGTCCGAGCCGGCCGTGACCGCCCCGTCCGCGCCCGGCTCCTCGGCGGGCTTCTCCGACCGCCCGCCGACGCCCAGCTTCTCGAGGATCTTCTTCTCGATCTCGTTGGCGAGATCGGGGTTGTCCTTCAGGAAGTTGCGGGCGTTCTCCTTGCCCTGGCCGAGCTGGTCGCCCTCGTACGTGTACCAGGCACCGGCCTTGCGGACGAAGCCGTGCTCCACGCCCATGTCGATCAGACCGCCCTCGCGGCTGATGCCCTGCCCGTAGAGGATGTCGAACTCGGCCTGCTTGAAGGGCGGCGCGACCTTGTTCTTGACGACCTTGACGCGGGTGCGGTTGCCGACCGCGTCGGTGCCGTCCTTCAGGGTCTCGATGCGACGGATGTCGAGCCGCACCGAGGCGTAGAACTTCAGCGCCCGGCCACCGGTCGTGGTCTCCGGGGAGCCGAACATCACGCCGATCTTCTCGCGGAGCTGGTTGATGAAGATCGCGGTGGTCTTGGACTGGTTGAGCGCACTGGTGATCTTTCGCAGCGCCTGGCTCATCAGACGGGCCTGGAGGCCGACGTGGCTGTCGCCCATCTCGCCCTCGATCTCCGCGCGCGGGACGAGTGCGGCGACGGAGTCGATGACGATGAGGTCGAGGGCACCGGAGCGGACCAGCATGTCCACGATCTCCAGCGCCTGTTCGCCGTTGTCCGGCTGGGACAGGATCAGGTTGTCGATGTCGACGCCGAGCTTCTTCGCGTACTCGGGGTCGAGGGCGTGCTCCGCGTCCACGAACGCGACCTGGCCGCCGGCCCGCTGCGCGTTAGCCACCGCGTGCAGGGTCAGGGTCGTCTTACCGGAGGACTCCGGGCCGTACACCTCCACCACTCGGCCGCGCGGCAGGCCGCCGACGCCGAGGGCTACGTCGAGCGCGGTCGACCCGGTGGGGATGACCTCGATGGGCTCGTTCGGCCGCTCGCCCAGGCGCATCACCGCGCCCTTGCCGAACTGTCGTTCAATCTGTGCGAGCGCGGCGTCGAGCGCCTTCTCGCGGTCGGTTCCTGCCATGGGTTCCACCCGATTTGCTTGTGTCGATCGCTTCACGTCAAAGACGCTAACGCCTGCCACTGACAATGCGCCCCGACGCCCGTCCAGCCTGTGGATAACTCGGGGACATCTCCATGAAAACCCTGACGAAATCCCCGTCGAGAGCCTCGCCGGAACCCCAATCAGAATGGATGTTCGATTTTCGTGTCAAGCGCAACACCCAGCACATCCGAGACCGGGTTCGCGGTACGTCAACGGCCGGGATGTCGGGTTCGACACCCTCGGGGACACCTCTGCCACACGGTCGGACGACTACCCGACGCTCATCAGCGGCACCGCGTCACGGACAGCCCGTTCACACGGGTCCGGAGCCACCGCGCCGCCCCTCCAGCAGACCCCGCAACCGCGTGAGGAGGCCCGCACCCCGCTTGGGGTGCCCCTGGACACGAGGATCGTCCGTGACGTCGTACCGCTTCACATACGCCCCCAGGAACGCCTGGAGCGTGGCGACCGCCGGGATGGCGATCAGTGCGCCCACGGCGCCGAGGAGGGCGGTACCGGCGATGACCGAGCCGAAGGCGACCGCGGGGTGGATGTCGACCGTCTTCGCGGTCAGCTTGGGCTGCAGCACATAGTTCTCGAACTGCTGGTAGAGCACGACGAAGACCAGCACCCACAGCGCGTACCAGGGATCGACCGTGAAGGCGATCAGCATCGGCAGGGCGCCCGCGAGATAGGTGCCGATGGTCGGGATGAACTGCGACACCAGTCCCACCCAGACAGCGAGCACGGGCGCGTACGGCACGTTGAGGATCTCCAGCAGCACATAGTGGGCCACCCCGGAGATGAGCGCCATCAGGCCGCGCGAGTACAGATAGCCGCCGGTCTTGTCGACGGCGATCTCCCACGCGCGCAGCACCTCGGCCTGCCGGGCGGGCGGCAGTACGGAGCACAGCGCACGGCGCAGTCGCGGCCCGTCGGCGGCGAAGTAGAACGCGAACAGTGTGATCATCAGCAGCTGGAAGAGGCCGCCCAGTACCTGGGCGGAGACATCCAGGACCCCGGTGGCGCTGTTCTGGACGTAACTGCGCAGCCAGTCGGAACGGAGCAGGCCCTCCTGGACGTCCACCCGCTTCAGGTCGGTGTTGAAGTGCGCGTTGACCCAGCTGATGACGGAGTCGAGATAGTTCGGGAAGTCCTCGACGATCTTGATGATCTGGCCCGCGAGCATGGATCCGAGCAGGGTGACGAATCCGGCGATCGCGATGAGCAGACCGATGAAGACCAGGAAGGTGGCCAGCCCCCGGCGCATACCGCGCGACGCCATACGGCTCACCGCTGGTTCGATCGCGAGCGCCGCGAAGAACGCGATGAGGATGTTGATCAACAGGCCCGTGAGCTGGTGAAAGGCCCAACTGCCCAGCTGGAACAGGCCGACGAGGGCAAGCGCCAGCATCATGGCGCGCGGCAGCCAGCGTGGCATGCGCGCGCCCTGCCCGGCGTCATGCCCGGCCGGGGGTGCGGGCGGCTGCGCGCCGAACTGGGACTTCTGCTGTCCGAGCTGTCCGGTCTCGTCTGTGGATGCCACGGTCCAAGTCTCGCCCACGCCGCCGACAATCAGTCGCCGCCCTGTCGGTCTTTGCGGCCCGCAGGCGCCGTTTCAGTGCGATTTCACCGGTTCTCAGACGGAACGTTCATCGCCACGCACACCACACGCCACACGTCCTTCGCCTCCCAGCCGGCGTCCAGGGCCTGGTGCACGGTCCGGCCGCCGAGCTCCGTCATCACATGATCGCGCGCGAAGGTGTCGGCGTAGCCCGAACCGAAGTGTTCCGCCATCCGCTGCCAGAAGACCGTCAACCGCATGACTTCAGTATCCCGCCCCTGAGGGTGGGCCCGCGCCGGGACCGCTCACTGCGGGTGCTTTGCGCCCTACGGTCTGACGCATGGCCGAAACAGGAGATCCCCCACTTCCCCCGACGCCTCCGGCGCGTTCCCCGCTCTTCCGTGCCGAGCACTTCATGTGGCTCACCGCGCGCGTGCTGGAACAGCGCCGCTTCGCGTACCACTTCCTGAACGGAGGCGCCGACGCGGTCGAGACCGCGCTGGAGGCCTATCGCAACGAGGACGGCGGATACGGCCACGCGCTGGAACCCGACCTGCGCGGCCCCGTCAGCCAGCCCCTGCACGCCGGACACGCGCTGCGCGTCCTGGACGCCATCGGGCGCTGCGGCGGGCAGCGGGTCGAGCGTGTGTGCCGGTATCTGACGTCCATCTCCACCACGGACGGCGCGCTGCCGGCCGTCCATCCCAGCCAGCGCGGCTATCCGGCGGCGCCGTTCGTCCCGATCGTGGACGACCCGCCCAGCGAACTCCTCGCCACCGGCCCGGTGGTGGGCCTGCTGCACCGCAACGAGGTGTGGCACGCCTGGCTGTTCCGGGCCACGGATTTCTGCTGGCAGGCGGTCGACTCGCTGGAGAAGTCCCATCCGTACGAGGTCGAGGCCGCCGTGGCCTTCCTGGACTCGGTTCCCGACCGCTCGCGCGCGGAGGCGACGGCCGACCGGCTGGGCCGCCTGGTACGCGAGCAGCGGCTCGTGGCGCTCGACCCGGAGCGACTCGACGCCTCCCCGGTGGCGTCCGGCTACGCCCCGGGTGAGCACCACTTCCCGTACGACTACGCGAAAACGCCGGGCTCGCTCGCGCGCGCGTGGTTCACGGACGAGGAGATGGCACGCTCCCTGGACTTCCTCGCCGGCGAGCAGTGCGAGGACGGCGGCTGGCCCATCCGCTGGCTCGCGTGGGCACCGGGCACCGCCCTCGAGGCACGCCCCATGGTGACGGTCGAGGCACTGCGCACCCTGAGGGCGTACGGCCGCCCCATCGGCTGACGCCACCACGATCGGGGGTGTCCGCTTCCGCTCCGGCCGAGGACGGACACCCCCGGCTCGTCCATGACCCCGCCGCCTCACGGCACCGCCCGACCGCCGGAGGCAAACGCGCAGGTCAGCGCGATTGTCAGTGGTGGGGTGCAGGATGGACGCATGGTCAGCTCCGCACACCGAGCCCTCGACGGCTTCTCCCCCGCGACCAGTGGCTGGTTCACGGGGGCCTTCTCCGCGCCCACCGCCGCCCAGGCCGGGGCGTGGCGGGCCATCGGTGAGGGCTCGGACGTGCTGGTGGTCGCCCCGACCGGCTCCGGCAAGACCCTGGCGGCGTTCCTCGCCGCACTCGACCAGCTCACCTCCACGCCCCCGCCCGCCGACCCCCACAAACGCTGCCGCGTGCTCTACGTGTCACCGCTCAAGGCCCTCGCGGTCGATGTGGAACGCAACCTGCGCAGCCCCCTCACGGGCATCCGCCAGGAGTCCGTACGTCTGGGCCTGCCCGAGCCGGAGGTCAAGGTGGGCATCCGCTCCGGCGACACCCCGCCGGCCGAGCGCCGCGCCCTGGCCACCCGCCCGCCGGACATCCTGATCACCACCCCGGAGTCGCTGTTCCTGATGCTGACGTCGGCCACGCGCGACGCGTTGACGGGCGTGGAGACGGTGATCCTGGACGAGGTGCACGCGGTCGCGGGCACCAAGCGCGGCGCGCATCTCGCGCTCTCCCTGGAGCGCCTGGACGAGTTGCTGCCGAAACCCGCCCGGCGCATCGGGCTCTCCGCCACCGTCCGCCCGGTCGACGAGATCGCGCGGTATCTGTCCCCCCGTCGCAAGGTGGAGATCGTCCAGCCCAAGTCCGACAAGGAGTTCGACCTCTCGGTCGTCGTCCCGGTCGAGGATCTGGGCGAGCTGGGCGGCTCCCCGGTGACCGACGCGAACGACGGGGCCGAACGGCCGTCCATCTGGCCGCATGTCGAGGAGCGGATCGCCGATCTCGTCCAGGCGCACCGCTCGACGATCGTGTTCGCCAACTCGCGCCGCCTGGCGGAGCGCCTGTGCAACCGGCTCAACGAGATCGCCTACGAGCGGGCCACCGGTGAGCCCCTCGCCGAGCACCACGCTCCCGCCGAGCTGATGGGCGGCTCGGGCGCGGCCCAGGGCGCCCCTCCGGTCATCGCCAGGGCCCACCACGGCTCGGTCTCCAAGGAGCAGCGCGCGCTCGTCGAGGAGGACCTCAAGGCGGGCCGGCTGCCTGCCGTGGTGGCCACCTCCAGCCTCGAACTGGGCATCGACATGGGAGCCGTGGACCTGGTCGTCCAGGTCGAGTCGCCCCCGTCCGTGGCCTCCGGTCTCCAGCGCGTGGGCCGCGCCGGACACCAGGTGGGCGCGGTCTCGACGGGCGTCGTCTTCCCCAAGTACCGGGGCGACCTCGTCCAGGCGGCCGTGGTCACCGAGCGCATGCGCACCGGTTCAATCGAGTCCCTGCGGGTCCCCGCCAACCCCCTGGACGTCCTCGCCCAGCAGCTCGTCGCGATGGTGGCGCTGGACACCTGGCAGGTCGACGATCTGCTGGCCACCGTCCGCCGAGCGGCGCCCTTCGCCTCCCTCCCGGAGTCGGCGTTCACGGCGGTCCTGGACATGCTCGCGGGCCGCTATCCGTCCGACGCGTTCGCGGAGTTGCGCCCGCGCGTGGTGTGGGACCGCGTCGCCGGTACGGTCACCGGCCGCCCCGGCGCGCAGCGGCTCGCCGTGACCTCCGGGGGCACGATTCCCGACCGGGGGCTCTTCGGGGTCTTCCTCGCCGGCTCCGACCCGAAGAAGGGCGGCGGCCGGGTCGGCGAGCTGGACGAGGAAATGGTGTACGAGTCCCGCGTGGGGGACGTCTTCACCCTCGGTACGAGCTCCTGGCGTATCGAGGACATCACCCGCGACCGCGTCCTGGTGTCTCCGGCGCCCGGTGTTCCCGGCCGCCTCCCGTTCTGGAAGGGCGACCAGCTGGGCCGCCCGCTCGAACTGGGCCGCGCGGTGGGCGCGTTCCTGCGCGAGGTCGGTTCCCTGCCCGAGGACGACGCCCGCCTCAGGCTCCTCGCCGCCGGGCTCGACACCTACGCGGCCGGCAACGTGCTCTCCTACCTGGCCGAACAGCGGGAGGCCTGCGGCCACATCCCGGACGACCGGACCATCGTCGTGGAACAGTTCCGGGACGAACTGGGGGACTGGCGGGTCGTCGTCCACTCCCCCTTCGGCGCCCAGGTCCACGCCCCGTGGGCACTCGCCCTCGGCGCCCGCCTCTCCGAGCGGTACGGCATGGACGCCCAGGTCATGCACGCCGACGACGGAATCGTGCTGCGTCTGCCGGACGCCGACCTGATGAGCCTGGACCTCCTCGACCAGGAGCCGATGAGGACGGGCGCCCCCCTGAGCACGGAGTACGACGCCGAGCAGGCCCCCGTGGGCGCGGCGGACGTCGCCTTCGACAAGGGCGACGTCAACCAGATCGTCACCGACCAGGTGGGCGGCTCGGCTCTGTTCGCGGCCCGTTTCCGCGAGTGCGCCGCCCGGGCCCTGCTCCTGCCGCGCCGCAATCCCGGCAAGCGCACCCCGCTCTGGCAGCAGCGCCAGCGGGCCTCCCAACTGCTTCAGGTGGCAAGCGAGTTCGGTTCCTTCCCCATCGTCCTCGAAGCGGTCCGCGAGTGCCTCCAGGACGTCTTCGACGTGCCCGGGCTCGTGGAGCTGATGGGCGACATCGAGTCCCGCAAGGTGCGCCTGGTGGAGGTCGCCACCCCGGAGCCCTCTCCCTTCGCCCGCTCCCTCCTCTTCGGGTACGTCGCACAGTTCCTGTACGAGGGCGACTCACCGCTGGCCGAGCGGCGCGCCGCCGCCCTGTCGCTGGACTCGCGGCTGCTGGCCGAACTGCTCGGCCAGGCGGAGCTGCGCGAACTGCTGGACGCCGAGGTACTGACCGAACTGGAGCGAGAGCTCCAGTGGCTCACCGAGGACCGACGCGCGAAGGACACCGAGAGCGTCGCGGACCTGCTGCGTCTGCTCGGCCCGCTCACCGACGTCGAGTTGGCCGCGCGCGGCGCCGATCCGCAGTGGGCCCGGGAACTGGCGGAGGCCCGCCGCGCGATCCGGGTCCGCATCGGCGGCGCCGACCACTGGGCGGCGATCGAGGACGCGGGCCGCCTGCGCGACGCGCTCGGCACAGCACTGCCGGTCGGTGTCCCGGAGGCCTTCACCGAGCCGGTCAAGGACCCCCTCGGCGACCTCCTCGCCCGCCACGCGCGTACGCACGGCCCGTTCACCTCTGCCACGGCGGCAGCCCGTTTCGGCCTGGGCGTGGCGGTCACCGAGGGCGCGCTTCAGCGTCTGGCGGCGAACGGCCGCGTCGTGCAGGGGGAGTTCCATCCGGCGGGCATCGGCCAGGAGTGGTGCGACGCGACGGTGCTGCGCCGTCTGCGACGCCGTTCCCTGGCCGCCCTGCGGCACGAGCTGGAACCGGTGCCGCCCGCGGCGCTCGCGCAGTTCCTGCCGCAGTGGCAGCACATCGGCAAGGGCCACAGGCTGCGCGGCATCGACGGACTGGTGCGCGCCGTCGAGCAGTTGCAGGGCGCCTCCGTGCCGGCGTCCGCCCTGGAGAAGCTGGTCCTGCCGTCCCGGGTGTCGAACTACGCCCCCGCGATGCTCGACGAGCTCACAGCAGCCGGGGAGATCGTCTGGGCCGGGGCGGGCGCCCTCCCCGGCAAGGACGGCTGGGTGTCCCTGTACCTGGCGGAGGCCGCCCCGCTGCTCCTGCCACCGCCTCACCCCCTGGAGCCCACCGCGCTCCACCAGTCCGTCCTCGACGCCCTGAGCGGGGGGTACGGGCTCTTCTTCCGCCAGATCGCCGACCAGGTCCGCGCCACCACGCACCCGGACGCCACGGATCCGCAACTGGCCGACGCCGTCTGGGACCTGGCCTGGTCGGGCCGGCTCACCAACGACACACTCACCCCGATGCGCTCCCTCCTCGGCTCCGGCCGCACAGCGGGCTCGACGGCGCACCGGGCCAAACGTGCCGTGCCGCGCGGCCGGTACGGCTCGCTGACGGCCGCCGCCCGCCCCGCCTCTCGCGGCGGCCCCCCGACCGTCGCCGGCCGCTGGTCCCTGCTCCCCGGGCATGAGCCCGACCCCACCGTCCGCGCCCACGCCCTGGCCCGCGCCCTGCTCGACCGCCACGGGGTGGTGACCAGAGGTGCCGTCTCCGCGGAGGGCGTCGAGGGCGGCTTCTCGGCCGTGTACCGCGTCCTCTCCGCCTTCGAGGACAGCGGTCAGGCTCGGCGCGGTTACGTGGTGGAGGGCCTCGGCGCCGCCCAGTTCGCCATGGACGGTGCCGTGGACCGCCTCCGGGCAACAGCGAACGCGCGTGATCGCGGCGACTCCCGACCCGTCCCGGGCACCGGCATTGGAACTGGCACCGCCCCGGCCGATGCCCACGGCGTCGCGTTCCCCGCTGACCACGGCTTCGCAGAGGACTTCGACCTCGATTTCACCTCCGCCTTCCCGCACACCCCCGCCGCGCAGACCAGGCCCGCCTCGGCCCAGGGTTTCCCCGGAAGCACCGGGTCCGGAGCTGCCTCCTCCGACGCCGCCCGTGCCGTCGTCCTCGCAGCCGCCGATCCGGCGAACGCGTACGGTGCCGCGCTCCCCTGGCCCGAACCCCCGACCGGCGCCGGCCACAAGCCGGGCCGCAAGGCCGGTTCACTGGTGGTACTCGTGGACGGAGAGCTGACGCTGTACATGGAACGGGGCGGCAAAACCCTGCTGGCCTGGCCCTCCGAACCGGACGGCAGACCCATCGAGGACCCCCGGCTGCGCGCGGCGGCGGACGCCCTCTCCGCAGCGGCCCGCGCGGGTTCCCTCGGCACGGTCACGGTGGAGCGCGTCAACGGTGCCTCAGCCCTGACCTCGCCCATCGGGGCCCTCCTGGAAGGAGCGGGCTTCATCGCGACCCCTCGCGGACTGCGCCTGCGCGCCTGACCGAGTCCCCGCCCCAGCCCGCTGTGCCCCACGACATGCCACCCTGGACGCATGCCCGAAGGTGACACGGTCTGGCAAGCCGCGAGGCGACTGCACGACGCGCTCGCCGGCAAAACGCTGACCCGTTCCGACCTCCGGGTGCCCAAGTACGCCACGGCCGACCTCACCGGCCGCGCCGTCCTCGAGGTCACCCCGCGCGGCAAGCACCTTCTCACCCGCATCGAAGGCGGCCTGACCCTCCACTCCCATCTACGGATGGACGGTTCCTGGAAGGTGTACGAGAACGGCCGACGCTGGAGCGGCGGCCCGTCGCACCAGATCCGCGCGATCCTCGCCACCACGGACCGCACCGCCGTCGGCTACCGCCTCCCCGTACTCGAACTGCTCCGGACCACCGACGAGCACCGGGTCGTCGGCCACCTCGGCCCCGACCTCCTGGGCCCGGACTGGGATCCCGGCCAGGCTCTCGCGAACCTCCTCTCGGACCCCGCCCGCTCCCTCGGCGAAGCGCTGCTCGACCAACGCAATCTCGCCGGCATCGGCAACGTCTACAAGAGCGAGCTGTGCTTCATCCTGGGCGCCACACCATGGCTCCCCGTCGGCGGTCTGCCCGCCGCCCGCGCCACGGTGGTGCCCGCGCTGGCGAAGAAACTCCTCGAAGCCAACCGGGACCGCCCGATCCGCAGCACGACAGGACGCCGTGGCCAGGACCTGTTCGTGTACGGCCGGGCCCCCCGTCCCTGTCTGCGCTGCGGCACGCCGATCCGCGTCGCCGACCAGGGCGACGGCTCCCGCGAACGCCCCACCTACTGGTGCCCGACCTGCCAACTGGGCCCGACCCCCGCCCCTGGCGGCACCAGAGCTCGCAACCGAACCCCGCACGGCAATTGACGACCCGTCAGAAATCCTCGTACCGTCCCACCATGCCCGTACAGGCGTACGACCTCACCGGACGCACCGCATTCGTCACCGGGGCCGCCAGCGGCATCGGACGCGCATCCGCCGTACTGCTCGCCGAAGCCGGCGCCGCAGTGCACTGCGCCGACCGGGACGCGCAGGGACTGCACGAGACGGCGACGCTGATCAAGGGCATGGGCGGCACGGCCCGTACCCACCACCTGGACGTCACCGACCGGGCCCAGGTCCGGCAGGCCGTGGTCGCGTGCGAGCGGCTGGACGTCATGGCGGCGGTGGCCGGGATCATACACAGCAGCCCCGTGCTGGACACCCGCGACGAGGACCTCGACCGCGTCCTGGGCGTCAACTTCAAGGGCGTCCTGTACGCCTGCCAGGAGGCGGCCCGTCTGATGATCTCCCGGAACACGAGGGGCAGCATCATCACCATGGCCTCGGGCGCCGTCGACACCGGCAGTCCCGGCCTGCTCTGCTACGGCGTGGCGAAGGCAGCGGTCGTGCAGTTGACGAAGACGCTCGCCGCCGAGATCGGACGCCACGGCATCCGCGTGAACGCCGTCGCGCCGGGCTGGATCCGCACACCCATGACCGACCGCCACGACGACGAGGCACAAGCGCACACCGAGGCCCTGATGGCCCGGATGGCTCCGCTGGGCAGGGTCGGCGAACCGGAGGAGGTCGCCCACACGGTGCTGCATCTGGCGTCCGACGCGTCGGCCTTCACAACAGGCCAGATCCTCCGCCCGAACGGCGGCGTGGCGATGCCCTGGTAGCTCCGGCACCCACACGAACGCCCCCGCCGACCATCCCTGGCCCCACCGCGCCCACGGCCCCCGAGGGCCTGACCACCCGCCCCTTCGGCGCACAGTGCACCGGCAGCAGGCTCAGCCCCCACCCCCCGGCCGCGACCGCCCCCTCCAGCACTCCCGCGCCGGGGGCCAGCACGAGCCGCAGAACGGCCCACCACCACACGGCTCCGAGCCCCAGCAGCACCCCCCAGCGCACTGTCCGCACCGCCATGGCTCTCACCTCCAGCACCACGCTAGGACGCCACGCTCACCCGCAACCAGGGCGCATCACCGGCACAGAGGCGCACCGCCTTCACGGAGCCGGCGGCCCGGCGTACCCGGACGCGGCCGACTCCTCCCCCACCATGACCGCCCCGGGACCCACCGGCAAACGGACCCGGAAAGCGCCCGAAGAGTGCGCACAACGCGAGAGCCCCGACCGCGCCCCTCCGGGTCTCCCCGGAGAAGCCCCGGCCGGGGCTCTCACACACTCACCACTCGTGCACCCTCAGGCGGCGACGACATCCACCGCCTCGGCGGGCGCCTTGATGGTCACCCGTTCCGGTGGCACACCGGCCACCGATACGGAACCCAGCATGGGACGCACCGGTGTGGGTACAGGCTCGTTGGCCGCAGCAGACTGGGCCAGCTCCGCGAGGGCGAGCTCGTCGCTCACTTCCCGCATGAGCTCGGACATCCGTACGTCCAGCGCGTCGCAGATAGCGGACAGCAGTTCGGAGGATGCCTCCTTCTGCCCCCGCTCCACCTCGGAGAGATAGCCGAGTGAGACTCGGGCGGACGAGGAGACTTCGCGCAGAGTACGGCCCTGGCGCTGGCGCTGCCGACGCAGCACGTCACCCAGCAGGCGACGGAGCAGAATCATCGGTGGCTCCCTCCTCGGACCGCGTAGCCGCATCCTTCACGCCCCACCGTACCGCCTTGCGCCGCGGCCGTGCGGGGAGCGATGTCGTGTTCACTCAGGGCTGCAAACATCAGGTCCCCCCGTTCTGTTCCGTATCCTGTGCCCGCTCGTTCCCGGTCTGTTCGCCCGCGATCTCCTCCAGGAGGAGTGCGAGTACGCTCCGTACACTCTCCATACGAATTTCCGCCCGGGAGCCGTTCAACCGCAGCGACGCCACTTTTCCGCCAGATTCGGCCCCGGCTTCCGCTGCGAAGGGGCCGGCCACGGCGACGAAAACCGTCCCGACGGGCTGCCCGTCCTGCGGATCCGGGCCGGCGACACCGGTCGTCGCGACGCCCCAGTCGGCACCGAGAATTCTGCGCGCGCCGGCCGCCATCTGGGCCGCGACCTGCGGATCCACCGCTCCTCGACCGGCCAGCAGAGCGGCGTCGACACCGAGGACCTGGTGCTTCAGTTCGGTCGCGTAGGCCGTCACCGCGCCGCGGAACGCCTTCGAGGCTCCGGGCACCGATGTGATCTCCGCCGCAACCAGTCCGCCCGTGAGGGATTCCGCGACAGCGAGCGTCTCGCCCCTCACCGTCAGTAGTCTCACCACGTCGGCGGCCGTGGAACTCACCGTTCCGCCTCCGCCGACGCGGCCTCGCGCTCGGCGATTCCCTGGCTGCGCAGCACAATGGCCTGTCTTACATAGTCGAGGCCGGTCACGACGGTCAGTACGACCGCCGCGGCCATCACCCAGAACCTCAGAGTCGCCAGCGGGCCCGTCAGCGCCAGCACGTACATCCCGACCGCCACGCCCTGCGTGAGCGTCTTGAGCTTGCCGCCGCGGCTCGCGGGGATCACGCCGTAGCGGATCACGACGAAGCGCAGCAGGGTGATCCCGAGTTCACGTCCGAGGATCACACCGGTCACCCACCACGGCAGATCACCGAGCGCGGAGAGACAGATCAGCGCCGAGCCCATGATCGCCTTGTCGGCGATGGGGTCGGCGATCTTCCCGAAGTCGGTGACGAGGTCGTACGTACGCGCCAGGTGGCCGTCGAAGATGTCGGTGATCATGGCGATGGCGAAGGCCGCCCAGGCGAGCGAGCGCCACGCCGGGTCGTACCCGCCGTCCGTCAGCATCAGGGCCACAAAACCCGGCACCAGCAGCAGACGGATCATCGTCAGAATGTTCGCGATGTTCCAGAGGCTGGCCTGGTTGACGGCCGCGGCCCCCAGCTTCCCGCCGCGCACCGCCTTGGTGCCCCCCTGATCACCGGAGACCCGGGAGTCGCCGGAGCCCCCAGCGGAGCCGGCAGACCCGGGGGCGACCGGAGCGCCGGCAGCCCCCACCGTGCCCGGCACACCCACCGCACCCGGCACGCTCTTGGCGTTCCGCGCACTGGAGGGGCCGCCCGCTGCGGATGCCGGGACTCCGGTCATCTGGCCGCCTCCTCTGACGCCGAACACGCGTGCGAGCCGAGCGAGCCCGGAAGCAGCTCGGCCACCAGGTCGACACCTTCCGTACCGACCACCTTGGCCTCGACCATACGGCCGACAGTCAGCTCCTCGCCGCTCGTGAAGCCCTCGAACTCGGCGAGGTTGGTGAACAGCACCTGCCCGTCCGTCTCGGGGGCCTGGTGCGCGGCACGGCCGTACGCGCCCTCCTCGCCGCCCACCGACTCGACCAGGACCTGGACCGTCTCGCCGACCCGCTCCTCCGCGCGCTGCGAGACCAGTTCCTCGGCCAGCCGCGAGACCCGGGCGAGCCGGGCGGCGACGACGTCCTCGTCCAGCTTGTTCTCGTACGTCGCCGCTTCCGTGCCGTCCTCGTCGGAGTACCCGAAGACACCGATGGCGTCCAGGCGCGCGTTGCTCAGGAACCGCTCCAGCTCCGCAAGGTCGGCCTCGGACTCACCGGGGAAGCCCACGATGAAGTTGGACCGCACACCGGCCTGCGGCGCCTTGCTCCGAATGGTGTCGAGCAGCTCCAGGAAGCGGTCGGTGTCACCGAAGCGCCGCATCGCGCGCAGCACGTCGGGCGCGGAGTGCTGGAAGGAGAGGTCGAAGTAGGGGGCGACCTTCGGGGTCGACGTCAGTACGTCGATGAGTCCGGGGCGCATCTCGGCGGGCTGGAGATAACTCACGCGCACGCGCTCGATGCCGTCGACGTCCGCGAGCTCGGGCAGCAGCGACTCCAGCAGCCGGATGTCGCCCAGGTCCTTGCCGTACGAGGTGTTGTTCTCGGAGACCAGCATGACCTCCTTGACGCCCTGCTCGGCGAGCCACCTGGTCTCGTTCAGCACGTCGCTCGGGCGACGCGAGATGAAGGAGCCGCGGAAGGAGGGGATGGCGCAGAAGGTGCACCGCCGGTCGCAGCCGGAGGCGAGCTTCACCGAGGCGACGGGCGCGCCGTCGAGGCGCCGGCGCAGCGGAGCGCGGGGGCCGGAGACCGGGGCGACACCCTCGGGCAGATCGGCGGGCGCCTCGACCGGTTCCACCGGCCCGGCGACCGAGCCGGCGTCAGCCTCCGCGCCCGTGCCGTGCCCCGGAAGAGCGACCCCGGCACCGGCGCCCTGCCGCTCCGCCGGGCTGATCGGCAGCAGCTTGCGCCGGTCGCGCGGGGTGTGCGAGGCGTGGATGCCGCCGTTCAGGATGGTCCGGAGGCGGTCGGAGATGTCGGCGTAGTCGTCGAAGCCGAGCACGCCGTCGGCCTCGGGCAGGGCCTCGGCGAGTTCCTTGCCGTACCGCTCGGCCATGCAGCCCACCGCCACGACGGCCTGGGTTCTGCCGTGCCCCTTGAGGTCGTTGGCCTCCAGGAGGGCGTCGACGGAGTCCTTCTTGGCGGCCTCGACGAAGCCACAGGTGTTGACGACGGCGACGTCCGCGTCCTCGGCGTCCTCCACGAGTTGCCAGCCGTCCGCCTCCAAGCGGCCTGCGAGCTCCTCCGAGTCCACCTCGTTACGGGCGCAGCCAAGGGTGACGAGTGCGACGGTACGGCGTTCAGGCATGGGCTCAAGACTACTTCGTCCCACTGACACCCCACGTCGACGGGGCTGGCCGTTGCCGGCCAGCCCCGTTTGTGTCAACCCCGCGCGTGCGGTACCGCTCAGCCGACCTCGGGGTCGCCCTTCGTGTAGGTGAGCCGTTCGACGGCCCCCGGCTTGAACTCGTCCTCGATCTTCTTGCCGTTCACGTACAGCTGGATGGCGCCCGCGTCGCCCAGGACGAGGTTGATCTCCTCGTTGTCCTGGAAGGTCTGGGACTGGCCCTGCTTGAGCAGGCCGTCGAAGAGCAGCCGCCCGTTGTGGTCCTTGGCGGAGATCCAGCTGCGTCCGTCCGGGGCGCTCACCTGGACGGTCACCTTGTCGCGCGGCGCCGCCGCGATCGCACTGTCCGACGGTTCCGGCTTCGGGTCGGCGGGCTTGTCCTTCTTGGGCGTGGGCGAGGCCGGGCCGCTGGGCGTGGGCGAGGCGGCCTGCGCCCGCGCGTTCGCGTCACCGTCGTCGCCCTTGACCAGCGTGAAACCGGCGAAGCCGATCACCGCGACGATCGCGGCGACCATCGCCGCGGTCCAGTTCGGTCCGCGTCGCTCGGGGCGGATGCGTTCCGCCTCGAACAGGGGCGCGGCCGGAGTCGGCGCCGGACGCCCGCCGTGGGCGTCGGCGAACTGCGCGAGCAGCGGCTCGGGGTCGAGGTGGACGGCACGGGCGAGGGTCCGGATGTGCCCGCGCGCGTAGACGTCTCCGCCGCAGGGGGCGAAGTCGTCCTGCTCGATCGCGTGCACGATGGCGATGCGGACCCGGGTGGCGGAACTGACGTCGTCGACGGTCAGCCCGGCCGCGATACGCGCCTGCTGGAGGGCGCGACCGATCGAAGGGCGGGCTGCTTCCTCGCGATCGTCACGGTCTTCTTCGAACGGACGCTCGTCTTGTGGAGAGTTGCCGATGGACACGGGGGCGCCTTTCGAGCGTTTAGCCACCTGTGCTGGAGGTTCAGTTTAGGGGGATTCGGGAGGGGTCGGGCAACCGGGCGGAGGGACTTTGTACGCCATCAGAATGGCCAGGACACGCTGATGGTGAGGTCATTGGAGAGGCAAGGATCTGTTGCCTCCCTCAACTTGACGTACGAGGAAGGGAAACGGTTGCTCAATGATCCCTTACGAGTGAGTCACTTTCGACCACCCGGTTGCCGCACACACGGAAGCCGACACGCCGGACGGCCTCCTACGCCTCAGTCTCCCCACGAATCACCGCGAGCATCTCGTCCAGCCCGTCAGCCTTCACAAGAACGTCACGCGCCTTGGACCCCTCGCTCGGCCCGACGATCCCCCGCGTCTCCATGAGGTCCATCAGCCGTCCCGCCTTGGCGAACCCGACCCGCAGCTTGCGCTGGAGCATCGAGGTGGATCCGAACTGACTGCTGACGACCAGTTCGGCCGCCGCACAGAGCAGCTCGAGGTCGTCGCCGATCTCCTCGTCGATCTCCTTCTTCTGCTTGGTGCCCACGGTGACGTCGTCCCGGAAGACCGGCGCCATCTGGTCCTTGCAGTGCTGCACGATCGCCGCGACCTCGTCCTCGGTCACGAAGGCACCCTGCATACGGGTGGGCTTGTTGGCGCCCATCGGCAGGAACAGGCCGTCTCCCTTGCCGATCAGCTTCTCGGCGCCGGGCTGGTCGAGGATGACCCGCGAGTCGGCCAGGGAGGAGGTGGCGAAGGCGAGCCTCGACGGCACGTTCGCCTTGATCAACCCGGTCACCACGTCGACGGACGGCCGCTGCGTGGCGAGGACGAGGTGGATGCCGGCCGCGCGCGCGAGCTGCGTGATGCGCACGATGGCGTCCTCCACGTCCCTCGGGGCCACCATCATCAGGTCGGCGAGCTCGTCGACGATCACCAGCAGGTACGGGTACGGCTGGAGTTCGCGCGCACTGCCCTCGGGCAGCTTGACCTTGCCGTTCCTGATGGCCTCGTTGAAGTCGTCGATGTGCCGGTATCCGAACGCGGCCAGATCGTCGTACCGCAGATCCATCTCCCGTACGACCCACTGGAGCGCCTCCGCGGCCCGCTTCGGGTTGGTGATGATCGGCGTGATCAGGTGCGGGATGCCCTCGTAGGCGGTCAGCTCGACGCGCTTGGGGTCGACGAGGACCATACGGACGTCCTCCGGGGTCGCCCTGACCATGATCGAGGTGATCAGACAGTTGATACAGGACGATTTACCCGAACCGGTCGCACCTGCGACGAGCATGTGCGGCATCTTCGCCAGGTTGGCCATCACATAGCCGCCCTCGACGTCCTTGCCGAGCGCGACCAGCATCGGGTGGTCGTCCTCGGCGGCGTCGGCCAGCCGGAGCACGTCCCCCAGGTTGACCATCTCGCGGTCGGTGTTGGGGATCTCGATGCCGACCGCCGACTTCCCGGGGATCGGGCTGATGATCCGGACGTCGGGGCTGGCGACGGCGTACGCGATGTTCTTGGTGAGGGCGGTGATGCGCTCGACCTTCACCGCGGGGCCCAGTTCGACCTCGTACCGCGTGACCGTCGGGCCACGGGTGAAGCCGGTGACCGCGGCGTCGACCTTGAACTCCATGAACACGTTCGAGAGGGAGGCCACCACGGCGTCGTTGGCCGCGCTGCGGGTCTTGCCCGGGCCACCCCGCTCCAGCAGATCGAGGGACGGCAACGAGTAGGTGATGTCCCCGGAGAGCTGCAGCTGCTCGGCACGCGGCGGCAGGTCGCGCATCACCTCCGGCGGCGCCTTCGTGAGGTCCTGCACGGCCGCCTTGACCGGCTCCGCCTTGAGCTTCTCCTGCTTGGGCCGCGCCGCCGGAACGGGAGTGGGCGTCTGGGCCGTCTCCTCGCGGTCTCCGGCCGAGGTCACCCCCTGGGTGAGATCGGCGACGATCGGCGACGGCGGCATGCCGTGCAGGACGGCCCCGTCGAGGGCCGCAGCGGCGGCCGCGGCGACGTCCACGGCGTCCATGGGCCGCCCGGGGTCGGGCTGCCGCACAGCGGAGCGCCTGGGGCGGCTCCGGCGCTTGGAGAGCGCCTCCTGCTCGGCCACGTCCGGGTCGTACCCCTCGGGGGCGGGCCCGCGCCTGCGGGGGCCCGCGGGCAGCGACTCGCGCCACTGGTCGTCGTACCGCTCGTCGTCCTCGGAGAGAGCGTCCTCCTCCGGGTCGCGGAGGATCCCGAGCCGGATCCCGAGCTGCCGCAACCGCTGCGGAATCGCGTTGACGGGCGTCGCGGTGACGACGAGCAGCCCGAACACGGTGAGCAGCACCAGCAGCGGTACGGCCAGGACCTCGCCCATGGTGTACGTCAGCGGGGTCGCCGCTCCCCAGCCGATGAGCCCGCCGGCGTCCCTTATGGCCTGCATGCCGTCGCTGCGCGCGGGGGCGCCGCACGCGATGTGGACCTGCCCGAGCACACCGATGACGAGCGCGGACAGGCCGATCACGATCCGGCCGTTGGCATCCGGCTGCTCAGGATGTCTGATGAACCGGACGGCGATGACCGCCAGCAGTATCGGCACGAGCAGGTCGAGCCGTCCGAACGCGCCGGTGACCAGCATCTCGACGAGGTCACCCACGGGCCCGCGCAGGCTGGACCAGGTACCCGCGGCGACGATCAGCGCGAGGGCGAGCAACAGCAGTGCCACGCCGTCCTTCCGATGGGCCGGGTCGAGGTTCTTCGCACCTTGTCCTATGCCCCGGAACACGGCACCGACGCCGTGCGCGATGCCCAGCCACAGTGCGCGGACGAGGCGGTAGATACCGCCGGTGGGACTGGGGGCCGGAGGGGGCGCGACCTTCTTCGCCGCGGCCTTCCTGGCGGGCGCGTTCTTCGCGGGGGCCTTCTTCGCGGGGGCTTTTTTCGCCGCGGCCTTCTTCGCCGGAGCCTTCGCGGGCGCGGCCGCCTTCTTCGCGGGCGGCTTCTTGGCTGCGGAAGGACGTGAGGCCATGGGTGTGAGGTTACCGGTGGAGACGACAGCGGACACGTGTGCCTACTGCTTCACCCGTTCGTGTCGCCGTTGCGTGAGCACGAAACTGACGCGCGCTCACGCGCAACTACGTTCGAGGTCCGGGTGAGTTCTGGCTCAGTTCTGCGACGGGAGCGCGGGCGCCCCGCTGCCGGTGCCTGGTTCGAGCGCGTCCAGTGCCCGGCGCAGACCGGTCAGTTTGCGTTCGAGATGGGCCGCCGTGGCCACCGCCGCCGCGTCCGCCGACTCGTCGTCCAGCTGCTTGGACAGCGCCTCGGCCTGTTCCTCGACGGCCGCGAGCCGCGCGGACAGCTCAGCGAGCAGACCCGCCGGCTCCTTGGCCGCGCCGACCGCCGTCTTGCCTCCACCGCCCTCCAGCTGGAGCCGCAACAGGGCTGCCTGCTCACGGAGTTGGCAGTTCTTCATATACAGCTCGACGAACACCGAGACCTTCGCCCGCAGCACCCACGGGTCGAACGGCTTGGAGATGTAGTCCACCGCACCGGCCGCGTACCCCCGGAAGGTGTGGTGCGGACCGTGGTTGATCGCGGTGAGGAAGATGATCGGGATGTCCCGGGTCCGCTCCCTCCGCTTGATGTGCGCGGCCGTCTCGAAACCGTCCATGCCCGGCATCTGCACGTCCAGCAGAATGACCGCGAAGTCGTCCGTCAGAAGCGCCTTGAGCGCTTCCTCCCCGGACGATGCCCGCACCAGTGTCTGATCCAACGCAGAGAGGATGGCCTCCAGCGCCAGCAGATTCTCCGGCCGGTCATCGACCAGGAGGATCTTGGCCTTCTGCACCATGGCCCGCCCTCCTCGCCCCGGCTTGGGGCCTCCCCTGTCCTCAGGACTTGAGGCGGCACCACCGGGTACCGCCCCAGCGGACGGCTCCCTTGCGCCGTCCGTCCTCGTGCCGGTCATGGTAGCCGCACCCTGCCTGTCGCCACACCCTGTCACCGCGATGTCACTGTGCACGTAGCAGAAACGTAGCGGGAGACCAGAAGGTTCCCCGAATCCCGTGCTTCTACACGGCTTCGGCCACACTGAGTCAGCAACTCCGTGTGAACACCGGGGTTCCCGTCCTCGGGACGGAAACACCCAGCTCAACCGTCACTCCGCCCGCATCCACTGCTGCATCACCGTCAGCAGGTGGTCGGGATCGACCGGCTTGGTCACATAGTCGGAGGCGCCCGACTCGATCGCCTTCTCCCGGTCGCCCTTCATCGCCTTGGCCGTCAGCGCGATGATCGGCAGTCCGGCGAACTGCGGCATCCTGCGGATCGCCGTGGTCGTCGCGTAGCCGTCCATCTCGGGCATCATGATGTCCATCAGTACGACCGTCACATCGTCGTGCTGTTCCAGGACTTCGATGCCTTCCCGGCCGTTCTCGGCGTACAGCACCGACAGCCCGTGCTGCTCCAGAACACTCGTCAGCGCGAACACGTTACGGATGTCGTCGTCAACGATCAGCACCTTCTCGCCCTCGAACCTGATCCCCGGGCGCGGCTGCTGCGCCACCTCCTGCTCGCCGCCCGCCCAATGGCCGTTCGCCCGGGAGGAAGCGTTCAGATCAGCCACCGACACCGCCCTGCGGCGCCGCCTGAAGAGCGCGGCGGGCCCGTTCTGCGCCTCCTGGTACGACTTCACCTCGGCCGGCGTCTCGACGTCCGCCCCGGCAAGCTCCGCGTCGGAGGCCAGCAACTCGCCGACCTCGAGGGAGGGCGCCAGCTGCCCATAGCCCTGCGGGGGCAGTTCACTCGGGTGCAGCGGCAAATACAGCGTGAACGTCGAGCCACGGCCCGGCTCGCTCTGCGCATGGATCTCACCGCCGAGCAGCCGCGCGATCTCCCGCGAGATGGACAACCCCAGGCCCGTACCGCCGTACTTGCGGCTGGTCGTGCCGTCCGCCTGCTTGAACGCCTCGAAGATCACCCGCATCTTGCTCGCGGCGATCCCGATACCGGTGTCGGTCACCGAGAACGCGATCATGTCCGCGTCCGCGTCCCGCAGCGAGCCCGCCTCGAGCAACTGCTCCCGGATGGCCACCGGAACCTCCGCGCCGGCCGGCCGGATCACCAGCTCCACCGCTCCCGAGTCGGTGAACTTCACCGCGTTGGACAGCAGGTTGCGCAGCACCTGGAGCAGCCGCTGCTCGTCGGTGTGCAGCGTGGCGGGCAGATCCGGCGAGACCCGCACGGAGAAGTCGAGGCGCTTCTCCGCGGTCAGCGGCCGGAAGGTGGCCTCCACGTAGTCGACAAGCTGGACAAGGGCGATACGCGTCGGGGAGACGTCCATCTTGCCCGCCTCGACCTTCGACAGGTCGAGGATGTCGTTGATCAGCTGGAGCAGGTCCGAGCCCGCCCCGTGGATCGTCTCGGCGAACTCCACCTGCTTCGGGGTGAGGTTGGTGTCCGCGTTGTCGGCGAGCAGTTTGGCCAGGATCAGCAGCGAGTTGAGCGGCGTACGCAGTTCGTGTGACATGTTGGCGAGGAACTCGCTCTTGTAGCGCATCGACACCGCGAGTTGCTCGGCGCGCTCCTCCAGGACCTGCCGCGCCTCCTCGATCTCCGTGTTCTTGACCTCGATGTCGCGGTTCTGCTGCGCCAGCAGTTCGGCCTTCTCCTCCAGCTCCGCGTTGGACGACTGAAGCGCCTTCTGCCGGTTCTCCAGCTCGGCCGAACGCTCCCTGAGCTGCTCGGTCAGCTCCTGCGACTGCTTCAGCAGCACCTCCGTCTTGGTGTTGACGGAGATCGTGTTGACGCTGGTCGCGATCATCTCGGCGATCTGGTTGAGGAAGTCCTTCTGGATCTGCGTGAACGGCGTGAACGACGCCAGTTCGATGACCCCAAGCACCTTGCCCTCGAACAGCAGCGGCAGCACGATCACCTGCGCGGGCGGCGCCTCGCCGAGCCCCGAGGAGATCTTCAGATAACCGCTCGGCGCGTTCTCCACCAGGATCGTGCGCTTCTCCTGGGCGGCCGTCCCGACCAGCGCCTCACCGGGCCTGAACGAGGTCGGCATGGAGCCCATGGAGTAGCCGTACGACCCGAGCATGCGCAGTTCGTACGCGTTCTCCGGAGCGCTGGCCGCGTCCTTGCCCTCGACCGTCTGCATCGCCAGGAAGAACGCGCCGTGCTGGGCGGTCACCACCGGCGTCAGCTCGCTCATGATCAGCGAGGCCACGTCGTCCAGGTCCCGGCGGCCCTGCATCAGGGCCGAGATACGGGCCAGGTTGCCCTTGAGCCAGTCCTGTTCCTTGTTGGCGATCGTGGTGTCACGCAGGTTGGCGATCATCTTGTTGATGTAGTCCTGCAGCTCCTGGATCTCGCCGGCCGCGTCAACGTCGATCTTCAGGTTGAGGTCACCGCGGGTCACCGCGGTCGCCACGCGCGCGATGGCACGCACCTGCCGGGTGAGGTTCCCGGCCATCTCGTTCACCGACTCGGTGAGGTCGCGCCAGGTGCCGTCGACGTCACGCACGCGTGCCTGGCCGCCGAGCTGACCCTCCGTACCCACCTCACGGGCGACCCGGGTGACCTCCTCGGCGAAGGACGACAGCTGGTCGACCATGGTGTTGATCGTCGTCTTGAGCTCAAGGATCTCGCCACGAGCGTCAATGTCGATCTTCTTCGTCAGGTCACCCTTGGCGATGGCCGTCGTCACCATGGCGATGTTCCGCACCTGACCGGTCAGGTTGGACGCCATCCCGTTCACCGACTCGGTGAGGTCCTTCCAGGTGCCGGCCACACCCGGCACCCGCGCCTGCCCGCCCAGGATGCCGTCCGTACCCACCTCACGGGCCACCTTGGTGACCTGGTCGGCGAACGAACTCAGCGTCTTCACCATGGTGTTGAAGGTGTCGGCGAGCTGCGCGACCTCGCCGCGCGCCTCGATGGTCACCGTCCGCGTCAGATCGCCGTTGGCGACGGCCGCCGCGACCTGGGAGATGTTCCGCACCTGCACGGTCAGGTTGTTGGCCATCAAGTTGACGTTGTCGGTGAGGTCCTTCCAGATGCCCGTCACGCCCGACGCATGGGCCTGACCACCGAGGATGCCCTCCGTACCCACCTCGCGGGCCACCCGGGTCACCTGCTCGGCGAACGACGACAGCTGATCCACCATTGTGTTGACCGTCGTGACGAGCTCGAGGATCTCGCCCTTCGCGTCAACAGTGATCTTCTTCGACAGATCGCCCTTGGCGACGGCGGTCGTCACCTCGGCGATGTTGCGCACCTGGATGGTCAGGTTGTTCGCCATGAAGTTCACGGACTGCGTGAGGTCCTTCCAGGTGCCGGAGACACCCTGCACCTCGGCCTGACCGCCGAGGATGCCCTCCGTACCCACCTCACGCGCCACCCGCGTGACCTGCTCGGCGAAGTTCGACAGCTGGTCCACCATCGTGTTGAGGGTGTTCTTCAGCTCCAGGATCTCGCCCCGCGCGTCCACACCGATCTTCTGCGACAGGTCACCCCGAGCCACCGCCGTCGCGACCTGCGCGATGTTGCGCACCTGGGAGGTGAGGTTGCCCGCCATGCCGTTCACGGAGTCGGTCAGGTCGCGCCACACACCGGCGACGCCGGGCACCTGCGCCTGCCCGCCGAGCCGGCCCTCCGTACCCACGTCACGGGCCACCCGGGTCACCTGCTCGGCGAAGGCGCTGAGCTGATCGACCATGGTGTTGATGGTGTTCTTCAGTTCGAGGATCTCGCCGCGCGCGTCGACCTCGATCTTCTGCGACAGGTCGCCCCGCGCCACCGCCGTCGTCACCTGGGCGATCTGCCGCACCTGGGACGTCAGGTTGCCCGCCATGAAGTTGACGGAGTCGGTGAGGTCCTTCCAGGTGCCGCTGACGCCGTCCACGCGCGCCTGACCGCCGAGCCGGCCCTCCGTACCCACGTCACGCGCCATACGCGTCACCTGGTCGGCGAAGGTCGACAGCTGGTCCACCATCGTGTTAACGGTGTTCTTCAGCTCCAGCATCTCGCCGGAGACGTCCACGGTGACCTTCTGCGACAGATCACCGTTGGCCACCGCCGTCGTCACCTGCGCGATGTTGCGCACCTGACCGGTGAGGTTGCGGAACGCGGTGTTGACGGAGTCCGTCAGGTCCTTCCAGGTACCGGCCGCACCGGGCACCTGAGCCTGGCCGCCCAGCTCACCCTCGACACCGATCTCCCGCGCCACCCGCGTGACTTCGTCACCGAAGGAGGACAACTGGTCCACCATCGTGTTGACGGTGTTCTTCATCTCCAGCATCTCGCCGGCCACATCGACGGTGACCTTCTGCGACAGGTCACCGCTGGCCACAGCCGTCGTCACCGACGCGATGTCCCGCACCTGGGTGGTGATGTTGCGGAAAACCGTGTTCACCGAATCGGTGAGGTCCTTCCACGTTCCCGCCGCACCCGGCACATTCGCCTGACCGCCGAGCCGCCCCTCGCCGCCGACCTCGTTGGCGACCCGGGTCACCTCGTCCGCGAACGTGCGCAGCGTCTCGGTCATCTGGTTGATCGTCTCGGCGAGCTGCGCCATCTCACCGCGCGCCGAAACGGTCACCTTCTGCGACAGATCACCATTGGCGACCGCCGTCGTCACCTGCGCGATCCCCCGCACCTGGGCCGTCAGGTTGCCGGCCATGAGGTTCACCGAATCGGTGAGGTCCTTCCACACCCCGTCCACGCCGGGCACCTGCGCCTGCCCGCCGAGCTCGCCCTCCGTACCCACCTCGCGCGCGACTCGCGTCACCTCGGAGGAGAAAGAGGACAGCTGATCCACCATCGTGTTGACGGTGTTCTTCAGCTCCAGCATCTCGCCGGCCACGTGAACCGTGACCTTCCGCGACAGATCACCCTTGGCGACCGCGGTCGTCACCAGCGCGATGTCCCGCACCTGCGCCGTCAGCCGGTACGCCATCGTGTTGACGGAATCCGTGAGATCTCGCCACGAACCGGACATCCCGCGCACCTGGGCCTGCCCGCCCAGCTTGCCCTCCGTACCGACCTCGCTGGCCACACGCGTGACCTCGTCGGTGAACGTCGACAACTGGTCGACCAGGTTGTTGACCGTACGCCCGACCTTGAGGAACTCCCCGCGCAGCGGATGCCCGTTGCCGTCAGCGGCATGCGTCCGCAGCTCCATACGCGGGGAGAGGTCCCCCTCCGCGACGGCGCTCAGCACCCGCCCGACCTCGGAGACCGGCCGCACGAGATCGTCCACGAGCGCGTTCGAGGCCTCGATCGCGGCGGCCCACGAACCCTCGCTGACCCCCACCTCCAGCCGCTCGGTCAACTTCCCCTCGCGCCCCACCATGCGCCGTACGCGCGACAGTTCACCCGTCACATGGAGATTGCGGTCGGCAACCTCGTTGAAGACCGCCGCGATCTCCGACATGACGCCGTCGCCGGACACCGTGAGCCGCTTCCGGAAGTTCCCGTCGCGCATCGACTCCAGCGCCGACAGCAACCGATCCAGGGAGGCCGTGTCCACCTCGATCGTCCCATTGCGTGGTTTACGCCGGTTACTGGGGGACTGTCCGCCTTTCGCGCGCGCCTTAGTGCCCCGCGTCGCTGCGCCAGACTCCACTGTGTCCCTCCCGAAGGGGTCGACCGTTTCTGCTCTGTGTGCTCTGCCATCACCCGGGCGTACCCGGATACTGCCAGCCGTGCTCGGACCTTCTCCTGGAGCCTGCCCAGTGTTTCACCCCGTCCGAACCCGGCCATAACAGTTCGGCACCTTCGCACACCGTCCGCACACTCTCGGGACGTAAACACTGCAGACCTGCATCCTCAGGGACCGCGAAGGTAAGTAACCTTGCATACGGCTGTCCAGCCACACCGGTCCGTCCGGTCTGGGCGGTGGCACGACCACGAGCGGGCAGGCATCGGAGGGGCACCGCACCATGACCACCGGACTGCGTCCCGGGGAATCCCCCCAGGATCCCCGGGCGACGGGGAACCCGTCTCTGCCCAGGCAGGAGCGGAACAGCCCCGGCACGCCGCATGCCGACAACCGGACGAGGAGTTCTGTGATCACCGCGCGCGCGGCAGCCAGCTTCGACCCCGTGGGGCGATCGGTCGCGACCGCCCGCTCCTTCGTCCGCGACACCCTGCAGGGCTGGGGCTTCGCCGACATCGTCGACGACGCCGTGGTCCTCACGAGCGAACTGGTCACCAACGCGGTGATCCACGCGGGCACCTCCGCGGACGTCCTGTGTCTACGCAGTGACGACGGCGTACGTGTCGAGGTGGCCGACCGCTACCCGGAGCGGGAGATCCCCCTCCAGGGTTCGCCCGTCAACATGGGCAGCCCCGACCGGGAGGGAGGCCGCGGCCTCCAGCTGTGCGCGGCGCTGGCCGGCCGCTGGGGCGTCGAGTACACGCCCACACAGAAACAGGTCTGGTTCCAACTCGACCTTCCCGAACGCGCGGTGGGCACCCGCTCCGCCGGCCCCTCCCTGCCGGCCGCGCTCCTCCCGCTGGCCGACGGCCGCGTCAGGGTCGCGGTCATCCAGATCGACCGCACCGGATCCATCGCCGCGTGGAACGAGGACGCCGAGGAACTCTTCGGGTACGCGCCCGAGTCCGTCATCGGCAAGCCCCTCACCGACCTCGCCGCCTGGCCGCACACCCCCGGCACCAGCACCGGCATCGCCGAAGCCCTCCAGCTCTCCCGCTGGGAAGGCAGCTACGGCATAAGGGGCGCCAACGGCCGCGTCACCCCGGTGTACGCCTCCCACCTCCGCGTCCGCGACACGGACGGCGAGCCCTCCACGGTCTGCCTCCTCGTACGCGACCACGAACGGGCCGTCCTGCAGACCCCGCTGCGCGGCAGCTCGTCCGACACGACGTCAAGCTCGGAGGGCCCGAACACCGACCCCTTCGAGGTGTTCATCGGCTCCCCGGCACCGGACGACCTCGACGGCCTCCTCCAGCGCACGGTGGAGCGCGCCCGCGACATGCTCGACGCGGACTCCGCCTTCCTCCTCCTCGCCACCGACGACGAAACAGAGCTGGAGGTACGGGCTTCCACCGGCCTGCCCTCCGCCCGCCAGCGCTTCGCCCGCGTCCCGGTCGAGGCGGGCCCCGGCCGCTACGGCTCGGCCCGTATGCCGGCCGTCCACGACGACCTCTCGGCCGTCCCCGGTGCCGTCCCTCTCCTGAGCGGCACGGGCATGCGCTCGGTCGTCACCGTCCCCCTGAAGGTGGAGGGCCGCCTCACCGGCGCCCTGGGCGTCGCCGCCGAGTCCCCCGGCCGCTACACGAACGAGGAGGCCCTCCGTCTCCAGTTCGCCGCCGACCGCATCGCGTTGGCGGTGGAGTCGGCCCGCCTGGGCGAACTGGAACGACTGCGCCGAGGCTCCCTCAGCTTCCTGGTGGAGGCCTCCGATCTCCTCGCGGGCACGCTCGACCGCGACCAGACCCTGGCCCTCATGGCCCAGATGACCGTCCCGACCCTGGCCACCTGGTGCGCGGTCTACACGATCGCCGACCAGGCCTCGGAGCCCTACCTCTCGTACGTCCTGCACGAGGACGAGGACCGCATCGACGGCCTCAAGGCCCTCCTGTCGAAGATCGCCCCGCCGGACCCGGTCCCCACACCGGGCGCCCGCGTCTGGTCGGCCCCCGCGGCAGCCGCCCACCAGGCAGCCCTGCGTACGTCCATGCGCAGCCTGGGCCTCAACTCGCCCACCACCACGGTCAGCTCGGGCATCGGCACGACTCTCGCCACGGCGGCGGCAGTCGGTGGCGAGACGGTCGTCCTCCCCCTGGTCGCCCGCAACCGCGTGATCGGCATGCTCACCCTCGGCAAGCCGACCGACGAACACTTCCGCCAGGAAATCCTGGAACTGGCCGAGGATCTGAGCCGCCGAGCAGCCCTCGCCCTGGACAACGCCCGCCTCTACTCGGAACGCACCGCCATCAGCCAGTCCCTCCAACGCAGCCTCCTCCCCCCGGAGTTGCCGGAGATCGACGGCGTGGAGGTGGAGGTCATCTACCGAGCGGCCGGCGAGGGCAACGAGGTCGGCGGCGACTTCTACGACCTCTTCCCCATCCGCGACGGCGCCTACGGCTTCGCCATCGGCGACGTCTGCGGTACGGGCCCGGAGGCCGCGGCGGTGACAGGCCTGGCCCGCCACGCCCTCCGCCTGCTCGCCAGGGAGGGCTTCGGCGGCCCGGCGGTCCTGGAGCGCCTGAACTCGGCGATCCTCGACGAGGGCGCCCGCAGCCGCTTCCTGACCCTCCTGTACGGCGAACTGTGGCCGCAGGAGGACGGCAGCGCCGTACTCAAGATCGTCTGCGCCGGTCACCCCCTCCCGCTCCGCCTGCGCCAGGACGGCACGGTGGAACCGGCAGCCGAACCCCAGCCGCTCCTGGGTGTTCTGGAGGACCTGGAGCTGTACGAGCAGACGATCACCCTCGACCCCGGCGACGTCCTCCTCTGCGTCACGGACGGCGTCACGGAACGCCGCGAGGGCACCCGCATGCTGGGCGACGACGGCCTGACGGACGTCCTGACGACATGTACGGGTCTGACGGCCGGCGCGGTCGCGGCCCGCATCATGCGAGCAGTCGAACGCTTCGCCTCCGACGCGCCGTCCGACGACATGGCGATCCTCGCGATGCGCGTGCCGGGCCTGCAGAAGAACTGACCGCGGACATGCAGAAGGCCCCGCCCAATTGGGCGGGGCCTTCTGTGTGGAGCCCCCCAACGGAATCGAACCGTTGACCTTCTCCTTACCATGGAGACGCTCTGCCGACTGAGCTAGGGGGGCCGGTTACCTCTTCGGGGTTTCCCCCGCGGCAACGAAATAGATCATACCCCTAACAGGCCCGTGCTCCCAACTACGCCCGCGCAATCAGAACGCGGGCTGCAACAGTCCCCCGAGAGAGTTGCACGCCGACACGATCCGCTGCATCTCCCGCTTGGTCAACGAGGCGTCCACCGGCAGTGCCAGCGTCTCGTCGACAGCCAGCTCGGTCTCGGGCAGCGCGACACAGGAGCGGAACACCGGCATGCGATGCACCGGCGCCTTCACCGGCACCCGGCAGTCAACTCCCCTGGCCCGCAAGGCACGAGCGAAGGCATCCCGATCAGGCCGCCCATTGCCGGGCACCCGCACCACGTACTGCTGATAGGTGTGCCCGTCCCCGTCATCAGGCGTACGCACACCCCGCAGCCGCAGATCGAGAAACGCCGCGCGCTGCCGCCGCTGAGCGATCTCGTCGTACGGCGCCTCGGACTCCCCGTGCTGCAACACCAACAGCCCGTGCCGCTGCCCGACCTCGAGCAACCGTCCCATGTCGGCCGGCCGGCCAAAGCGGTGTACGACAACGACCGCCGCGGTCCGCGCAGTTGTGGCCGCCTCGACAGCTGCCGGGTCAAGGCAGTACGTCAGAGGATCTATGTCGGCGAACACCGGCGTCCCACCGGCCATGATCACCGCCTCGGTGACTTCGACGTTCCCGAAGGCCGACACGACGACCTCGTCGCCGATTCCGACTCCGGCGGCCCTGAGCATTTCAGCAGTACCCATGCTCTGGATGTTGGGCTCGTGACGTGAACGTCAAGTGACGCACAACAAAAAAGGGTTGGACCCCGAACCGAAGTTCAGGATCCAACCCTTTTCCCAATATTTGTTCGGCGGTGTCCTACTCTCCCACAGGGTCCCCCCTGCAGTACCATCGGCGCTGTGAGGCTTAGCTTCCGGGTTCGGAATGTAACC